>CAZDLH010000143.1:0-6571 GCA_964505925.1 uncultured Burkholderiales bacterium | reverse complement strand
TGACAGGATCAGGCTATCCTGCTCGTGATAGATCCGAACGGAGGTCGCTTCCTCGTTAAACTTCTCGCTGGTAGGGTTGAAGATCCCGACTCGGAACTGCTGACCCTCGTCCACTCGCGCCACGAGATTCTCGACATCCCGTACCGTCATGCCGAACGAGGTGTTCTCCATGTACCCATCGGAGAACCCGGTCGAGAAGCTCTCGCCTAGCCGATGGCCTACGGTCTCCCCGTGCGCGGCTACGAGCCGCTCGGTGAGTCGATCGCTCCAGGTGCGAGTGAGGTCTGCCACCTGGGACTCCAGCTCGTGGAGGTCCACCGAAGAGACCTCCATATCTGTGGTCAAGAAGAAGTGGAAGCGCACCTGCTCTTCGTCCTCGCCCATGGACAGTTGGTAGTCGACTTGGCGAGCTTGAAACGCCTCGTGAAGTAGGCTCTGAATCTTATATCGCACCCCGGAATTGAAACGGTCCTTAGGCATGATGACCATGACCAGCACGCCGCGGTCCAGCGGATCCGGTCGCAGCATCAGGCGAACTTCGTGCTCTTGATGCATGGCCATGATCGTGCGGATATCGCGGTGGAGCTGCCCGGACGACGACCAGAACAGCTCTTCGCGCGGGATCGAGTTGAAGATGCTGACGATCTGCTTAAAGTCGTGGGAACCCTCGAGCGCTTCGTCCAGCTCCAGAACCGACTGGAGTCGGCGGCGCAAGATCGGAATGTCTTTGACCGGTGTGGTCAGAGCGTTGGAAGTGAACAGTCCTAGGAAGCGCACCTCTCCGATCACGTTAAGATCCTTATCGAACCGTTTCAGTCCGATGTAATCCATCTTCACCGGACGGTGCACGGTGGACTCTCTCGCGGACTTGGTCACGATAATAGGGGGGCCATCGAGCAGTCTCTGTCGGAAGTTCTCCGGCAGCTCTTTTACCGGCACCGGCTGAACGCAGGCGCTGCTACTCACATCTCGGAGGATCCCGAGCGCGGTCTCCGGCACCACCTGGATAGCCTGCTCGCCGTCCTTATCCACGAACTTATACTCTCGGTAGCCCAGAAAAACAAAATGGTGGCGTTCCAGCCACTGGAGGAACTCTTGAGACTCCTCGAGCAGCGGTGCGAGGTCGCCGTTCGGGTGCGCGGACTTCATCTCGCCTAGCTCAGCCGAGAGTCGCTCCACCGTTTCACGCATGGCGGAGTAGTCGTCGGTCGCCACCTTGACGTCTTCGAGAACCGAGCGCACTTTGGACTCTACTTCCGGAAAGCGGTCGTCTTCGAGCTTCTCCACCAGGTAGAGTTCGTAGACCTCGGGGCGAGCCTTGGTGCTCCGATGGTCGCGAACGACCGAACCGTGTCCGTCTCTTTCGACATGGACGATCGGGTGCACTAAGTGCTGCAGCTCCAACCCTTGGCGCTTCAGTTCGTGGGTCACCGAATCGACGATAAAGGGGCGGTCCGAAAGCGTCACTTCGATAACGGTCTTGGCCGACTCCCAACCGTCGGCCTCATAACTAGGATTGGTGGCCCGAACGCGGATCTCATCCGGCTCTTTATTCTCCAGAAGCTTCAGAGCACTGAAGGTGATGGCAGCCAGGCTCTCACAATCGTGCTGCTCCAGAAAACCTGGATTTGCCTTACTGAACAGTCTACGAACGAACGCCGCGAAGAAGTCCGCCTCTTCTGGAGGGACGAGCTTTTTTATGTGCTCCTCCAGTTTATCCAGTTTGCTTGTCACCGAGTACCTCCTGAATTATGTCCTAAGCCAAAAGCCGGGTAACGGCCGCTTCGTCTCCCGTCAACGAACTCTTCCTCGGAACGGAAAGTTTTCCGTACTATCCGAAAGCCGAAAACCGGGAAGCGACGGCCATCCCTCCCCTCTCTCATCGGGGACGCATACCCTTTATGACGAGGCGACCGATGCGCTCCCGTGTTTTCTTTTGAACGCGCGTTGAGCCCCGGCTCCAACAGAACCCAAGCCAGACCTTAATGAAACTTAACATCACCACATCATTAGGGAGGATTCCCTCTAGCGACAGCCAATTTTCTTCAACTATTAACCTTATACTGTGGGGAGTTGGGTTCGAAAGGATACCTGCCAAATGGCACGCATAGAAAACGAGAAGCACCTCCCCTTATCCAGTTCGCAACGATCCCAGCAGTCCGGACGAGATGAGCTCGCTCTTAGAACCTTCGACCGACTGACGAAAACCGCAGGGAGAGTGCGGAAGTTCGTCTACTCTGGAATCCAGGACACCCGACTCACCGAGAGCCAGTTGGGGGTACTAGAGCTCTTGCTCCATTCCGGAGCACTACCCCAAAAGGACATCGCCCGCCAACTCCAGGTGACCGGAGGTAACGTCACGATGGTGGTGGACAATCTCGAAAAAAGGTGTTTGGTCCAGCGCAAGCGCTGGCAGGAGGACCGTCGGGTGGTCCACGTCGGCCTGACCAGCGACGGTCGAAACCTGATCGAAGCCTACTTCCCGATACACATAGAAAAGGTCTCCGAAGCTCTATCGGCCCTCGAAACGAGCGAACAGGAACAGTTCGTGAAGCTCTGCAAAAAGCTGAGCGAGTCGCTATCCAAATGAGGGTTGCCCCCCTAGCGGTCCGCGGCCGTCAGGGTGCGCCAGAGAAGAAAAAGTGCACCCTGAACGGCTCGTCGGCGGACCTGCTCTCGATCCCCCGGCAGACACAGCCGCTCCACGACGACACCCCTTCTCGTAGCGCACCCCACGTAAACCGTCCCGATGGGTTCGGTCGACGTGCCCCCGTCAGGGCCCGCATACCCGGTCAGACTCAGGCCGTAGTCGGTATCGAAAAGTTTTTTTACCCCTAGGGCCATCTGGCGAGCCACCTCTGCGGAGACCACTCCGTGCATCTCGATCGCTTGCCTGTCCACCCCGAGTCGGTGCACCTTCTGATCTTCGCAATAGACCACTACCGACCCGGGCGTCACCTCTCCGGCTCCAGGGACGGCGGTCAAGGCCGCCGAGACCATCCCGCCGGTCACGCTCTCGGCGGTCGCCACCGTACAACCGGATTGGGCTAAAGAGCCCACCACCACTCGGTTGAGTCGAGCACCGTCCCGGGCGAAGAGATGCCCCTCGAGCCGCGCCTCGATAGTTTGACTCAAGCGAGCTACGGCATCCTCGGCCTCGGCTCGCACAGTTCGCCGGCTCACCAGCCGGATCTCGAGATCCTCAAGGCTAAAATTGATGATCACTTCGGGGTCTTCGGAGTCGCGATAGAGGTCGGAGATCCGGTAGTCCATATCGGACTCCCCTAGCCCGCTCACCCTCAGGGTCTGAGTCACGATGGAGCTTTCTCGAACCGGGAAACGATCATCGAACATCCCGCAGAAAGTGGCATACATCGAACTCATCTCCGACGGCGGCCCGGGCAAGACGAGCACCACGGTATCCCCTCGGTCTTGATAGAACCCCGGCGCTGTCCCGTTGGGATTCGGCAGAACGGAGAACCGCTCCGGAATGATCGCTTGCCGTTCGTTGTTGGGGGTCATCTCCCGACCCCGGCGGCGGAACCGCTCCTCGATATCCTCTAGGGCTTCCAGGCGAAGCGTTAAGCCCTGCTCGAAAGCGTGAGCCACCGCGTCCCGCGTGCGATCGTCTTCAGTGGGGCCGAGCCCTCCGGTGGAGATCACCAGATCGACCCGTTCGGCCGCTTGCCTAAAAGCCGCAGCCAAAGTCGGTAGGTGATCCGAGACGGTCCGCTTCATCGTCACCCGAACGCCCCGGGCTTCGAGCTGCTCGGCCAGATAGAAGGAGTTCGTGTCCTGCTTGTCACGGTGAAAAAACTCGCTACCTACCACCAGTAGCTCTGCGGTTCGGAACATTCGCCACAATACGAAAGAGAGAGGGGGAAGCCCTCTCTCCTTCGTTCGTTGGCTTATCCTCCCAGTAGGAGAGGGTCGCGCTTATCGAAAACCGGTCGGGATCGGTGCCAGCAGCGTAGACCACGACGTGAAGCTCGGCTTCAACGGGCGTCCTTCGATCGACTTACCGTTTCCGTCGAGAAGCTCGAAAGTCCCCACCGCATCGTGCCCGCTACGGGAGCGGATCGTGCGGCGGTCCATGGTTCCCAGACCCGCGGTCTGCTTACCTCGGACCTCGATCTTCAGGTTGTCCGCTAAGGCGCGGGCGAAGAGCTCTCCACCCCTCGCCGTATACGGTCCGACCACGACCGCTTCGAGCTTGTCCGTCATAGCCGGCAGATTGGCCACCAACTCGGCGCGGTTAGCTCCGCCGTCGTGACTCGGGCTGGCCAGATAGCCGACGACGGTGGGCTCAGGCAAAAAGAGCGCAACGCTGTCTACTACGTCTTGAAGGTTTCCGTGGGAGAGGTTCTGCAGATCGAGAACGACCTTATCGACCTCCCCTTGCGAGAGCTGCGCGAGATGTCGGCCCAACTGCTCGGAGGTCTGACCATCGACCCACAGGACCTTGATCGTGAGCTCTCCGTCCCGCAGGCGGGAGTAGACCGAATATCGGGTCTCGATGTTCTGGCGCTGAACCTGCACAGCGAAGGTGCGCTGCCAGAGCCCCTCGCCGCGCTCGACTTCCAGCAGCGCGGCCGAACCGATCTTGCCCCGGAGCCTAGCGATGGCCCAACGATCCGAACGGCCGATCGCGCTCTCTCCATCGATCTTGACGATCCGGTCCCCGAGCTTCAGTCCGGCTTCCTCAGCGGCGTGGCCCGGGAGTAGCGAGACGATGCGCACGCCGCGCGGCTCGGCCTCGACGATAGCCCCGAGACCCCCTTGGGCAACGGCGGCTCGATTATAGTAGTACGAGCAGTCCGCGACCGTTCTGGTCGTCGCTTGGCAGGCGACCGGAAGCGTGGGACTCTCTTGGGCGTATTTCAACATCTGATCGGCGCCGTGGGTGATGAGCGCAACAGACAAGATCGCCAAGGTCAGGGATGAGATTTTAATTTTCACGATTCCTCCGTTCCTAACATCCTACCTTCTCCTTACTGGCGGTTGCCCCCTTCCCGCCTCAGCAAGCTTTCTGCTCGATAGTATCTTCGAGTTCAGGTTTACCCAGCGCAGCTTGGGTTCAAGAGAAGGATATGACTTTTAGCAGTAACCGATCTCTCATCAGGCTGTTTCTCAGCGCTCTCTGCGTCTCGACCTTTTTCGGCTGCGCTCAGGCGCAACCCGGACCCGGGACTCCCTCCCCCGTGGGGACCGCAGCCCCGGAGATCAAGGCCACCGACTACAACGGCGAAGAGGTCGATTTTGCGGCCGTGTACGCCGACGGCCCCCTCCTGGTCTACTTCTATCCTAAAGCCGACACCCCCGGATGCACGGCTCAGGCCTGTTCCTTAAGAGACAGCTACGAACAGCTGACCGATCGAGGGGTCACCGTCATCGGGATCTCCGGCGACACGATGGAAGCCCAAAGAGCCTTCCGGGAGAAGCACCAGCTGCCGTTCACCCTGGTGACCGACACCGACGGCAAAGTCATGGAGGCCTTCGGAGTCCCTAGGCGCTTTGGCCTCGCCAGTCGGCAGGCGTTCTTGATCCGGGAGGGCGCCATCGTCTGGCACGACGGCAGTGCATCCACCGACCGCCAGGCCGCCGATGTGCTCGAGGTGCTCGAAAGATGGAGCCCCGAGTCGTGAACGAACCGAAAGAGGAGAACCCCAGTCTCGCTCTGCGCGCCCTGCTAGACGACTACCGAAGCGCCCACCTGTCCACGGTCGACCGGGAGGGGAATCCGCTGTCGAGCTACGCCCCGTGGGCGCTAGATTCGCAGAACCGATTTCTCCTGTTCGTATCGGACCTTTCAGAGCACTCTCAGAACCTCCAGCAGGCTCCGCGGGCTAGCCTCATGCTGATCGAAGACGAGGCGGGAGCCCGAAACCTCTACGCTAGAAAGCGAGCGGTCTTCAGCGGCCCCGTCGAACAGCTGCCGCGAGACAGCTCCGAATACGAGGACGCCGCCGGGAGACATCGCGAGCGATTCGGGAAATTTTTCGATCTCCTAGCTGGATTCTCCGACTTCCGAATGTTTCGCCTGGAACCGAGCACCGTTCGTTTGGTGATCGGATTCGGAGCCGCTTTCACAGTAACCGGCCCGAACTGGGACCGCTTCGAACGGATCGGCCCCTCCGAAGAGAGCTAACGGGCCCTCACCCGGCGTTCCACGAGCCCGCGACTCCCCGCTAGGACCCACTAGGAGGGTTTCCGACGATCCCGGGAAAACGGCTCTCCATCGTTTCCCCAAACCTTGGACGTCCCTACAGGAGAGCCCGTGCCAACGCTACCAAGCCGACTTAAGACCTCAAATCCCGAATACCGCGAGCAGCGAGAATACCACCTCAAGCTAGCTTCCGAACTCTCGGAGCGCCAAGCTTCAGCCGCCCTCGGAGGCGGGCACCGCTCCCGGGAGAAACATCAGGCCCGGGGCAAAATGTTGGTCCGCGCTCGCATCGACCTACTGCTCGACGAGGGCTCCCCTCTTCTGGAGCTTTCGCCCCTAGCGGCCTACGGAATGTACCGAGACGCCGCTCCGGGCGCCGGACTGGTGACCGGGATCGGTCGAGTC
>CAZDLH010000142.1:0-6582 GCA_964505925.1 uncultured Burkholderiales bacterium | reverse complement strand
GGTCTCGGTCATCTCGCGCTTCGAGGAAGCGGTCGCGCACGCCGCCAAGGCCGAAGGCGCCGACGGCGTGATCTGCGGCCATATCCACACGGCCGAGATCCGCGATTTCGACGGCTGCGTCTATTATAATGACGGCGATTGGGTCGAAGGCTGCAACGCTTTGGTCGAGCATTTCGACGGCACGATGGAGCTGCTCCACTGGCCCGATCAACAGCGAGACCCCGCGCTTGCCGCCCTCTTGAAACGGCGGGACCAAAGCGTCCCGCCCTTCGATCGCGTCCAGGAGCAGGGGGCGCTGCCTGCCGGACAGCTCCAGATCGGTGCGCACCAATCCCGGGATCAAGCAGGTGAACTCGACCCGCAAGAGCCGCACCGGGCTCTCGACGGTGGGCTGCTTTGCGCTCACGCTAAGGCGATCGTCTCTATCTCGACGAGGGCTTGCTTAGGGAGGGCCAGCACGGCGACCGTCGAGCGCGCCGGGAGGGTCGCGCCGAAGTAGCGGGCGTAGACCTCGTTAACGGCACCGAAATCGTCCATATCGAGGAGATAGATGGTCGTCTTGACCACTCGGTCTAGGCTACTGCCGGCAGCCTGAAGAACCGCATCGATGTTCTTCATGATCTGTTCGGTCTGCTCAGCGGCCGTCTGGCCCACCAGCCCATCGCCGTTCGGGCTCAAGGCGATCTGACCCGAGCAGTAGACGGTCCCGTTGGCTACCACGGCTTGACTGTACGGCCCGATAGCTGCGGGCGCTCCCTCGGTGGATACGATCATAAGGCCTCCAGATAGCGTCGCGCCTCCCGCAGCGATTCGGGATCGTCGACGTTGAATGCTGTTTCCGGGTATCGAGATTCGATCCCGGCGCAGGGCGTTCCACGCAGCAGAGTCTCCATCCCTTTTTCGGCCTGGGGGATGGTCAGGCGGCCGGTCAGCAGCCTCGCGACCATGCCCCATCCCAGAAGGGACGCCAACTGCCACGGCTTCTTCCGAGCGTAGGTCAGATCGGTGAGGGCCTGATACAAAGAGGCCAAAGCCTGCGGACGGCTCATGAAAAGCCCAGCCCCGCAGAGGGTCCCCTCGGCCAGCCGGGCGTAGGTACGCCGGACACCCGGGAACCCGGCTTCGGAGTTCTCCTTGCGCAAAAAGCCGTACCAGACCGAGACTTCGGAGCGTTGTCGACAGCAGTCGATAAAGTCGGTGACCGCCTCGCTCGTCAGAAGCGGCAGATCGCCAGCCGCCACCAGAGCTGGAGCCGAAGGGTTCTCGACCGCCTCCAGACCCACTTTGAACGAGTCGATCAAACGCTCGCCGGCGGGGACCACCAGATCCACCGCATCCCAGCAGGGGTCGGTCAGCTCCTCACGGGCCACCGGGCTCACCATGATGATCCGAGAGACGGCCTCGGAGTTGGCCAATGCCCGCAAAGCTCTAGCGGCCATGGGGAGTCGGCCTACCGGAAGTAGCGCTTTACCTTGGGAGGTGGGCTCGCCTTCCGGTAGGTCGTCGAAGTGACCACCGGCCAAGAGAACCGCCTCGACCTGCTCTGGAAATTCACTCACCTCGAGCCTCCGATGATAGGGTCGTTTCAACCCATCGGGCCGAACGGGGCAGGACTTCCTCCCACGGGGTCGGTGCGCCTTCCGGCGGAAGAAAGCCGAACAGAGTCGATCCGCTCCCGGACAGGGTGACCGCTTCGAGCCCCGCCTCCCGCATAGCCCGGTGGTACTCCCGGAGCTCCGGGTAGAAGCGAAAAGCGGGCTCCTGCAGGTCGTTTGCCACCGCCTGCAGCCGGGCACCTCGATCCGCTGCGCTCAAGAAACGCGCGCTCGAACCCTCGGCCATCCGGGACGGCTCTCGGTCCCACTCTCGGTAGACCTCCGGCGTCCCGCAACCGAAAGGCGGGAAGACCAGCAGCACCCGCTGTTCTCGAAGTTCGGGCGGAAAGGGCAGCGGCTCGAGCAGATCGCCGTAGCGGCGCCCTCGGGCTAGTCCGCCGACCAGGCCAAAAGCCACATCCGCCCCCAGCGTCGAAGCTAGTTCGAGCAGCTCGGCGCTGCTCGAGTCGAGCTGATACAGCCGAGTCACTCCCCATAGCACGGCCGCCGCGTTCGCACTGCCGCCGCCCAGGCCGCCCCCGAGGGGGATCCTCTTGGTCAAGGCGATGCGGGTCGGTAGAGACCGACCCGCTTTCTCTTCGAGAAGGTGCAGAGCTCGCCAGACCAGATTTCGCTCCGGCCCGCCGAGATCGACCGGACCGAGTTCCGAGGTGAGGTGGAGCTCGGAATCGCTCGCCTTCTCGAGCTCCAGCTCATCGTGCAGATCCAACCAGCAGAAGATCGAATCCAAGGTGTGGTAGCCGTTCGGCTCGAGGCTCGTCACCTCGAGGGTCAGGTTCAGCTTCGCCGGAGCCCTGACTCTCACTCGCTGGGCTCCTCGTCGCCGTCCTCCTCGGGCGAAGCCTCCTCGACTTCACCCTCGGGAGGGAGCGCTACTACTAGGATGCTCGCCTCGTTCGAGAGAGCTTGCTGCAGGACGGAAAGAACGCCGGGAAGGCTCTCCTCATCGTACAGGCCGCGTTGGATCGTGAGCCTGCCGACGTACCAAAACTGAGCTCCGTCGCTCCGACTCCAGGCCGAGAACTCGACCCCCGGGACCTGCACTTCAAGATCCCCGGGCGCCTTCTCGATGCGGCTCCCTTCCGGCATGATCAAGTGGAGCCGCACGTCCTGCTGATACGGTTGGTCGAAAACCAACGGCGCGGTGCGTCCGAGATCCCGCGCGGCAGCGCGAAGCTGGGGAGAGAGGAATCTCGGCAGGGGGACCAGCATGCTGTCGCCTTCCGGCTGACCGTAGTTCGGAACCGCGATGGTGAAGGCCAGTCCGAAAGGGTCCGGGGCGTCCGGGTTCATCTCGAAGAATCGGCTCAAGAGCCGAGCCCGTTGGCTATAAGTTCTAGCTAGACCCTGAAAGAAGCCGTCGAGCGCTCGCTCCTGAGCCTCTCGACCCTCGCCGCTGACCTGGCGCGCCGCGTGCCTGGCGGTCAGGGCTGCCGTCCCGTAGCGATCGTAGGCCACCGTCAACTCGGTGCGCCCGCTGCGCTCCACTCTCCCCTCCAGGGCCACCTCTTCCCGGTGGTTCAGGGGCGACGGATCGGCGAGGTTCACCAGCTGTCCGGGCGAAGCCGACGGCCAGCCGTCCTGCCAGCTGAAGGCAGCCGACGAAGCGAATCCAGACGGAGGCGCATCCTGTAGGAAAGTCGGGGTCTCCGGGTCCACCCATTTCGAAGGGCTCCCCAAGCTGGGAAGCTCCAGGGCGATCTTCTGCACCTTCTCGGGGGTGGGGAGTTCGTCCTGAAGCGCCGCTACGGGCACCCCTAAGCTGGCCACGGGGACGTTTCGGATCCCCGCCTGGCTGAGGGCCACCGAGGTGAGGAGCGCGGCGTCGTTCGGGCTGATGGCCTCCTGCTGGAAAACCTCTCCGGGCCGATGGAAACGCGGGTCTTCCCCCAGAAGGGGCATCACGGTTCGGTCCTCTCCGAGCTGACGGAGCAGAGCCTGGGCGCGTTCGTTAGCGCTGGCTCCGCTGGGCAGCCAGCCTGCGATGCGCAACACCAAGCCCTCGGGCAAGCGACTCTGCTCTCGCCACTGCTGGCCCAGATAGTCGGCCACCGCAGCCCAGTCCGGAAACGAACTCACCTCGATGCGCACCAACTGCGACAAGGGGGGCGGCGACATCGGCAAAAATTCGTAGGCCGGCTGATCTGCGACCTGCCAGAACATCTTGCGGTAGGCTCGGCCTTCGCGCTCGGTCGTGCTCACCTCGGGCTGAACACCTACGAGACCCGGGGTCGCGGTGTGGAAGTCGACCCCCTCTGGAACCAGAACGGTGAAGGTCGAGTTGGCGATGGGCATCGGGTTAGTAACGTAGGTGGTGCCCCAGAAATGGCCGCCGGGGCGCGCGTCGTGGGTGGTCTCGATATGAAACTCGACCACGTCGCCCACTTCGACCTCCGGGAATCGGATCTCCATCCGTTTCAGGTGAAAGTAGAGCGAGCCCTCCGGCACCAGGTCGCTATACACGGCCGGTCCCGCATCGATGGTTCGACCGTCCGGCTTCACGGTGCGAGCCCGCAGGACTTCGATGCGCGAGTGGGCTGAATCCACCGCTCTCACCAGATTTCCGTGCTCGGCTAAGCCAGTCTCCGACAAGATCTTGACCGCATCGTGCTCTACGTAGGTGGTCCTGCGGTCCGGGTGCACTAGGTAGGTGATGTCGTCGAGAAGCAGGACCGCATCCTGGCCAGGATAGGTCTCCTCGGTGGCCTCCACCGTTAAGCGGGGGTCCAGTCCTTCGCTGAGGCCCGATTGAGCCTGTGCCGGGGCCAAAATCACGAAAAGCAAGAGCGCTATGAGCCGGACCGTCAAGGAGGCTCCAGGTTTCAACTTAGGTTTCGAAGAGCGCTCGCCCAGGAAGGCTCCGGGATAAGTGAAGGGCTTCATACATCTCCTAACTGTTGGGTAGCTCGACGCCCTGCCGTAAACCTCAGGGCAACGGAGGGTACGAGGCATCAGACCTGTCGAACGACGTTCGGTTTCGTCCATCTTGCGCTCTATTTTAGGGAACCTCCTCTTCACCCGTCGCCCCACGAAGAGCTCGGGGCGCTCTCGAAGGCGTTGCCGAGGCCTCCACCAACCGTCGAGTGTAGCGGTGCTCGGGCTCGAAGCAGACCTGAGCGGCGGCCCCGCTCTCGACCACCCGCCCGGCCTGGAAAACGTAGACTTGGCGACACAGACGCACCACCACCCCAAGATCGTGGGAGACCATCAGAATGGCTAGGCGGAGCTCCTCGGACAGATCGGCGAGCAGATTCAGGACCTGGGCCTGCACCGAGACGTCCAGAGCCGAGACCGGCTCGTCGGCGATCAGCAGCTCGGGCTTCGGTAGCAGAGCTCGGGCGAGAGCCGCGCGCTGCAGCTGCCCCCCGGAGAGCTCCCGGGGGCGACGCTCCCCGACGGTGGGGTCCAGACCAACTTTTGCCAGCGTGGCCCGGGCTTCGTCTTCGGACTCTCCGGTCCGGTAGATCCGGTGGATCCTCAACGGCTCCAGCAGGTTCTGTAGCACCGTGAGACGCGGGTGGAAGCTGCTGAACGGATCCTGATAGATCATCTGGACCCGTCTACGGAAGTCCGGGCTCCGTCCACCCCCTTCGACCACAGCGTTCTGGCCCTTCCAAAGAAGGCTCCCCGCCGTTAGCGGCGCCAGCCCCAGGAGGCCTCGCAGCAAGCTGCTCTTACCGCTGCCGGACTCCCCCACCAGCGCGTAGCGCTCGCCCGGCTGAAGCTCTAGGTCCACCCCGTGGACCACCGGCTCACCTCCACCGTAGCGAACCTGCAGCTCGCTGCCTTGCAACAGCACCCTACGCCCCTTCACCGGCGAACCAGCAGCGCACCTGACGCCGGCCCTGTCCTTCGAAGGCCTCCAGCGGCGGCGCTTCCCTGCGGCAGCGCCCCTGGACCGCCGGGCAGCGGGAGGCGAAAGCGCAGCCCTCCGGGGGCGGACGGCGGGGAGCGGTGCCCTCGATGGTGGACAGCCGGCGCCCCAGGGCTTCGGGCTCTAAGCGGGGGCGGCAAGCTAAGAGGAGTCGGGTGTAGGGGTGCGCGGGAGCGGCCAGCACCGTCTGCAGCGGGCCCGACTCCACGAGCTGCCCAGCGTACATGACCTGAACCTGGTCGGCGATGCGCTCTACCGCGTCCATATCGTGGGTCACGAACAGAATGGCCATCCCCCGGCGCTCCTGCAGCCCCTTCAGCAGCCCGAGGACCGCCTTGGCCACCGTCACGTCCAGCGCGGTAGTGGGCTCATCTGCCAAGAGAACCGAGGGTTCGCAGGCCAAGGCGATCGCGATCGAGACGCGCTGGCGCATCCCCCCGGAGAGCTGGTGCGGATACTGCCGATAGACCAGGTCTGGTTCCCGTAGCTCCACTTCGCTCAGAAGCTCGAGGCTGCGCCGCTGGGCCTCCTTCCGACCGCAGCCGCGATGGTGGCGCAGCACCGTCTCCCGAATCTGGCCCCCGACGGTGCGCACCGGATTCAGTGCGGTCAGCGGGTTCTGGAAGATCATAGCTAAGCCCCGGCCGCGCTGCTCTCCCCTGGCCGGCTCGAACGGCAGGCCCCCCAATAGAAAACGACCGCCGACCCGGGCGGTGGGAGGCAGCAGCCCCATGAGTGCGGTGCAGGTGGCGGACTTTCCGGATCCGGACTCGCCCACCAGAGCGGCGGTACGGCCCGCCTCCAGCTTAAGGTCCACTCCGCGAACCGCAGTCAGCCGTCCGTCGGGGGCAGGAAAATCGACGGTCAGCCCGGAGACTTCTAGTATGGCCGCCATGCTGAACGGGATTCTCGCCGGTGCTGGCCCGCCCTGCCCCAGACCTCGGTGTCCATAGCAGATTTCGTCGGCCAAGGAGAGTTGCACTATGTGGACATTAGAGTCGGTCGGCCGAGAGCTCGGCCTAGAGTGGCGCGGCCCTGACCGCCTGGAGCTCAAGGGCGTCTGCAGTCTCGATCGCCCGCGGCCGGACAGCC
>CAZDLH010000141.1:0-6594 GCA_964505925.1 uncultured Burkholderiales bacterium | reverse complement strand
GCGTACTCCTTAAAGCCGTCGGGAAGCTCCTCCACGCTGTCACCGTGACTCATCCAGCAGATCTGACCCGGTGCGAAGCCCTCCAGTAGCGGATGGGGCTCGACCGCACTCAGAGGAGCCGGGCCGTACTCTCGCCGGGACGACCTGCGGACCTGTCCACCTAGGCTGTGGGCTAGAAGCTGCATCCCGTAGCAGATACCGAGCACCGGGACCCCGGCATCGAGGAGGCCCTCGGGCAGTTTGGGGCTTTCAGCGCCGTAGACGCTCTGGGGGCCGCCGCTCAAGATCACGCCTTTGACATCGGCGTACCGCTCGCGATCCCAGACCGCAGGCGGGGGCACGAGCTCGGAGTAGACGTTGAGCTCCCGCAACCTCCGGGTGATGAGAAGATTGAATTGGGAGCCGTAGTCGAGGACTAGGACTCGGTCGGTAGTATGCATTGGGGTGGCGTTCGCAGAAGGTGATTCCACTCCTACCACGGATTCATGAGGGAGGGGGCGGAGATGTTCTGGAGTTCGAATAGATCTTTTGTTAGACTTGGAAACGGGAAGCGGAGTCCAGCCCACTGTCTCATCAGGAACCCCGACAGAAGATCGGGGTCCAGAGGCTTGTTTCGGCCGGATGAAAGGATACGGAATGCCCTCTACCGCTATGGCGCAGAAGGCACCATCGGATCTTGGCTTTCTCGTTTCTGCTAAGGTTCGTCCAGAGGCGACTCTGCCTCAGGGGTTCGCCCATCCCCCAGCGAAAGAGAAGATGCTCTTCTTCCGATCGCTTGCTACGCTCTTTCGCGCTGGGGTTCCGATCCATCAGGCTCTGGAGATCTTATCCCGGCAGATGACCGACCCGGGGTTCCGGCTGCTGATCGCCCGGATGAATGACGACGTTCTCCGGGGGCACTCTCTCACTGCGGTTTTTAATAGCGCCACACCGGTCTTCTCTCCGTATCACGTTCGGATGATCCGAGTCGGGGAGATGACCGGAAA
This sequence comes from uncultured Burkholderiales bacterium, assembly GCA_964505925.1. Taxonomy (GTDB): domain Bacteria; phylum Vulcanimicrobiota; class Xenobia; order Xenobiales; family JADMJV01; genus JAEXNA01. The sequence continues at coordinate 5,608 of CAZDLH010000141.1, read as the reverse complement.
GATGGACGACGCCCTAGAGCAGATGGCGCTCTCGGAAGAGAAGTCGAGCGCTCTGCGTTTGAAGCTGAAGTCGGCGCTGAGCTACCCCTTGATCACGATGGCTCTGGCGATCGTTTTTCTGCTGTTCGTGCCGCCGTATCTTATGGACGGGCTGTTCGATGCGGTGACCACCACTGGTGGGGAGCTCCCTACTATCACGGTGCTCGTTCAGTCGTTTTTTAACGTGGTCCGAGACCCCATATTCCAGATCATCTTCGCTCTAGCGGCAGGGGCGTTGGCCTACTTCTACCCCCGCTGGTCTCGTTCTCCCCGGCTGCACAGCTGGCTGCTGGACAAGGGCCTGCGTTTCCCGGCCACCCGGCGCCTGTGCGAAAGCTTAGTTACGGCGCGCTTCGCCCGAGCCTTCTCCACGATGCTCGAAGCGGGGGTGCCGGCGGCGCTAGCGCTTCGCCTAGCCGGGGAAGAGATCGGCACCAGTAGCTACAAGCAGGCAGGTATCGAGGCTCTCTACCGTTTGGAGAACGGCGCGACCTTTCTGAAGTCGTGCAAGAGGATCCCCCATCTCCGGACCTACTTCCATGAGATGCTCAAAGCTGGGGAGGAGACCGGGACCATGTCGGACTTGACCTCCCGGGCCGCCAGTATGGCCGAGGAGGAGGTCGAGTACCAACTGGAGGTGTTCGGCGCCATGCTCGAGCCGTTAGTGATCATGTTTATCGGCACGTTTGTTGGTATCTTAGTGGTATCGTCGATGCTGCCGATGCTATCGGTACTCGAGAGCCTTTAGGAGGTAGAATGAGGACGCCCGATCCGATAGCCCGCCAGAGCCGCCTCCTGAACCCTGCCGTCGAGGCCTCCCGGGGGGTGGGCATCCCGACGGTGATGATGATGGCAGCGCTGATGCTGACCCTGTCGTTCACCGTAGTGGGGATCGCCTTCAACCACCTGAATCTCTCCTTCAAGTCCAGTAACCAGATCAAGGCCGAACACCTGGCCGAATCTGTGCTGGCCCTAGCGGTGGAGCGCTTCGCTGCCGCCGACGGAGAGAACTTCGGGGTGGGGGGGTCGACCTCGGACCGCACACTGGTGGTGTCCTTCGACTCCCTCCCCGCTGGCTCCATGGGGCACCTGAGCTTCGACCGCAGCTACGCGCAGGATCATCAGATGCCGTACTCGACCAACAACCGCACCGAGAACCCCGTCGAGGGGTTCGCCGGAACGAGAGTGCCCGGCCAGACGGTCCACCTGGTGGCCCGGGGCTACGTCGGGGGGTCCATCTCTACCATGGAGGCGTTTTTGAGCGTCCCTAAGTTTCCTTACTCGGTGGCCTCCGGCGGGGCCATCAGGTCGACGGGGGGGCTGGTGGTGGCCTCGGTCAAGCCGGGGGTGGCCTACGACCTGAACGCTCCTCTGCACGAGGACGACCTGATGCCGGCCCACGTGCTGAGCAATAACTTAGATCTGGGTTCTAGCGCTATCGAACTAGAGGGAGAGAACCGGATCTATGGAGACCTGCAGTCGGCCTCCGGAGTGACCGTCTCAGAGGACACCATCGTCTTTGGCGAGATCCGGCCCAACGCCGACCAGATGGAGCTCAATAAGCAGCAGGCTCAAGACTACGACCCGGAGTTCAAAGTGCCGGCGGTGGAGTTCCACGAGGTCTACAGCGGTGCCGGCACCCTGGAGGTCAAAGGCTATAACAAGGCTTCTACGGATCTGGTGGTGGACAACGGCATCCGCTTGAACGGGGGGGTGCTCTATGTGGACGGCGACCTGACGGTTTCGGCTGGCGGAGTGTCCGGTAAAGGCGCCATCATCACCACCGGGAATCTCGAGATCAGAGGAGGGGGCGAGGCGGCCTCGGACAACCTGGCGGCGCTGGTGGCCGACGGGGATATCACGCTTAAGGGGTACCCGGGCCAGAAAGCGAAGTTCTCAGGCCTGGTCTACACCAACGGGAGCTTAAACTCCGAGCACCTGCGTCTGGCCGGGGTCTTCGTGGCCGCCGGAAGCGAGAGCCAGGTCGACTTTAAGGATACCGAACTCTACCACGTGGAGGAGTACAGTAAGATCGAGCTCCGAGAGGAGTTCCGACTGGATAACGTGGCGCCGCCGCCCTCGACCTTAGAGATCCAGGGGACGACCTACAACATCGACGCCTCCTTCGACCTTTCGGTGTTCCACGATCGCCTGCCGACGTTCATAGACCCGAACGCAGACCCCGGCCAGGCTAGATACCTGATCAAATCGGCCAACACCGGGTCCTCTACCGGATACTACACCCACCAGGTCCAAGACGGGGCGGTGGTGTTGGTGGAGACCAGCGGTCCAGATCAGTTCGTGCTCACCGGAGACGACTTAGGGCTGCGCATCTACGGGGAGCGGATCACCACGGCGGCTCAGGCTGAGACCGCAGCGGTGGCCGGGCTCGAACAGCGGCTAGCAGCCGAAGGTAAGAGCCTCTCGGAGCAGGACAAGGCCAACGCCCAGGGTTTGGCCCACCGCCTCTTCACGGCGAGCCAAGCCGGTATTAGCGCCTCCCAGCAAGCGGTGTTTTTCAATATGCAGCAGACGGTAGACGGAGAATCGGGCAGTAGCCCGGTGATGGAGACCATCGACCTGTCGGAATTTTTTAGTCGCTCGGATGCGTTGCGGGTGCTGTACTGGGGGAGGTACACCGATGGGAGATAGGCGATGCCGCGGCCTCACGCTGGTGGAGACCATCTTCTGTAGCGTCTTCATCTCGATCACGGTGCTCGCGGTGGCCCAGCTCTTCCCGGGCGCTTTTTTGTCGGTGAGGACCAGCAACGCCACCCTCCAGGCCGATATGTTGGCTCGCTCGATCATCGAAGAGCTCCGGCACCGGCCCATCTCTACGCTGCCTACGAACGGGGAGCTGGTCTTGGCCGAGCCTCCGTTCGAGCCCCTGGTGATCGACGGAATGCTGTACACACCCGAGGTGAGCCTGTATTCGGTCGCCAACACCGACCAGAGCTACCTACGGCACGTGAAGGTCACGGTCAAGTATCGGTTGCAAGAGAGCCTTCAGGAGAAGAAGTACGTCCACGAGACCTATCTGCACGGAGCCCTCCGATGAGGCGTCGGGGCGCCCGGGGCTGGACCGTGGCCGAGACGATGGTCGCGGCTGCAGTGTTCGCAGTGCTGATGAGCGCCGTGGTCCAGCTTTTCGTGATGTCGATCCGCGCCTCCCAGCGCGGGCAAGACCAAGTCGAGCTCCAGCAGCACGCCATCTTCTTCTTGAGTCAATGGGACCGAGACCTCTCCCAGACTATGATGTCGGCTCTCCAAGGCTATCAAGGGCAAGGGTACGCTGTCGTATCCATGTCGAGGATCGCCCCGCCGGCGCGGGGGGGGGGCGCCCCTGGGGGCTCCGCTCCGGGACCGATCTCAAGCGATCAGCTGTCGAGTTGGCAGCAGAACCTGGTCGCCTACGTCTATAACGAGGAGGAGCGCACGGTGCAGCGTTTTCTGTTCGATAACAGCAGCGATCCGTTCAAGCACCGTCTGTCTTACTTTCGACCGTACCTCGCTTCGGCCGGAGAGCTTCAGACGGTGGCCACCCAAGGGGAGGTTTCGGCCAAGGAGGCGCGGACCGCGCTCCAGAACGTGGAAGAGTTCTATTTCGCCGACGGAAAGGGCTTGCAGCAGCGCTTTCTCACCTCGGCTCTGCACCTACGCTTTCAGCTTCGGAAAGAAGAGGAGAACGAAAGAGCGTTTTCCAACTTCACGGTGGAGCGCCGGTACACTCTTCGCAACAACTACTGATGATAGCCAGAGCTCGCACAGGTCGGTCTTCTCTGCAGCTGTTTCACTCCACCACCAGGAAGGGACTACTCTTCTTGCTGCTCGTCTTCACCGCGCTGCTCCCCAGTAAGGGGCTCTACGCTCAAGGTGAGACCCAAGAGGTCCGGACGGTCCTCGCAGAGTCGTCCCCTCCGGCCCAGATCCTGATCGATAGTAAGAGCGGGGTCCCGCGTACAGCGCGCTCGGATCGACCGTTCCCGATTCGGGCGGTCGATTTCGGCGACGAAGAGTCGCTGCGCTTGATCTTCTCGGCCTCGGGGTACGCCCGCCAGGCGCGTTTTCTCAACCGGTCGATCCTAGAAGGGGGCGCCGAACCGTTTCGACTCAGCAAGACGGAGCTCTACCACGAGCGGCTGCTCATCACGTTCGACGCCTACCCGCCGGACGCGTCTCTCTACATCCGGGAGATCTCGGGGGTCGGTATGCAGCCTCAGTACTGGGGGCGTTCGGCCCAGGTGAGGGTGGAGGACCGATACGACCTCTCCCAAGGGAAGTTCTTGACCCTCTTCCTATCGATCGAGCGCGACGGCTATCTCCCCTGGCGAAAAGAGATCGCCATCAACAGTCTGGCCAAACCGGACCAGGAGGTGGTGAACCTAGGCGAGATCGAGCTGCGGCCCGGAGAGAGCTTAGCCGACCGCTGGGAGCAGTGGAAGGTGCTGCATCGGTTTCGGACTCCGGTGGCGCTGTTCTACGATCTGCTGCTGGTCGGCTTCGTGGCGTCCATCCCTTTGGTGATGCTGCCACGCTACCGCAGGCACCGCGAAGAGCGCGAACTGTGGGAGAAGAAGCGAGTGCTGGAGACGGTGATCACCGATACCGACCCCCTCCTGAAGAAGACCTTCGGGGGCTACTACCTGACCGCGCGTATCGGACGGGGCGGTATGAGTAAGGTGTACCGCGGTCTACCGGAGCACAATTTGGAGCTCGAAGAAGCGGTGGCCGTGAAAGTGATCGATGAAGACCTCGCCAAGTCCGAAGAGTTCCGCGCTCGTTTCCGTCGAGAGATCGAAGTCAGCGCCTCGCTGACCCATTCCAACATCGTGAAGCTGATCGACTGGGGGGAGGCCGGCCCTCTCCTGTATATGGTCCAAGAGCTGATCGAAGGCCAGACCCTTAAAGAGACGGTGAAGGAGCCCCTGAGTCAGGCGCGCTTTCTGCACGTGTTTCTACCGATCTTGCGAGCTCTGAAAACGGCTCACGACCGGGGGATCATCCATCGCGATTTAAAGCCTTCCAACATCATGATCACCCACACCGACGTGGTGAAGTTGATGGACTTCGGCTTGGCGAAGACGGATCGACCGGGCCACGACCTAACCCGCACCGGGGACGCCTTCGGTACGCCGATCTATATGAGCCCCGAGCAGATCAGCGGCGGCGCCCTGGACGCTCGAGCCGACATCTATGCGCTCGGAGTGATGGCCTTCGAGCTGCTGGCCGGTCGCCTCCCGTTCGAGGCGAGCGACGATCCTATGACGGTGATGTTGGCCCATCTGCAGAAAGAGCCTCGGAAACTTAGCGAGTTCCGCGACGACCTTTCAGAGGAACTGTACGCCGTGGTGGAGCGGATGCTGCATAAGGATCCCAAGGATCGGTTTCAGGAGTTGAGCGAGGTGATCGCCATCCTCGACGAGCTACCGCGCATCTACCACAAGAGCGGCTCGAGCGGCGGGGTGATCACCGGTTAAAGGCGCTCGGGAGGTGCCAAGAGCCCCACGAGTTGCGCGTGGAGTCGGGTGTTGCTGACCAGCAGGTTCGGGTCGGTGACTCGATACGGTCG
>CAZDLH010000140.1:0-6602 GCA_964505925.1 uncultured Burkholderiales bacterium | reverse complement strand
CCGTTGGCCGAACTGACTCCGGGCGTCTACGAATTCGCCGTAGCCGAGGTCCAAAAGTACGAGAACAATGAACCGGTCTACAACGAAGAAGGCGGTGCGGTGACCACCTTCACCAACGTCTTGGTTCACCGGGCGAGTGCGGAGCCCGACTCCCAAATTCACGAGGTGTACGTGCCCGCCTCCCAAACCTTTGCCAACTTCCGATTCCTTTCGAGCACCATGCAGCAGGCCACCGCAAACGGCTTAACTCGACTGCACAGCCACGGGGACAGCCCCGACGTGTATCAACTCCCGATACGTTCCGGAAGCGGTGACCCCCCGCTTGTCGACTTGAGGAATCGGGCCGTGATCCTCCCTTCTTCCACCCGCTATCGGGTGAACGGCCACTTCGGTGTGACGGCCAACCTGATGTCGGACCTGACCGGAGACGAGCGGTTGGCTCTGGAAGGGGAGCGACGCCCGCAGCTGATCTTATCGGGTTCCGGCAAGAGCCGTGCCTATCTCGAAGCCAGGGAGTCGATCGTGGTGAACGGAGCTGTCCAAGGCTCCGGCACCATCGTCTCCGAGCGGAATGTGGACATCGAGATCTCGAGGGCCTCCCGGCTGGAGGCCGGCGGGGACGGAGGAGACACAGGGTCCGCCTCTGAGTCCGGGGTTTCCGCCCGGGCCAGCTTCGCCATCTTCGCGGGCGACTCGATCACCATCCGAGGCTATAACCAACAGTCCTCACTGAGCTTAGCGGGACTGGTCTACGCCCACCGAAACGTGCTCTTCGACTTCTCCTCTGAGGAGGAGCAGGCCGACGTACTCGATTTCGACGGTCTAAAGAGCCGTTTCGCTAGCAGCCATAGAGGAAGCTTCCACCTCGAGGGTGCGGTGGTAGCGCAAGAAGGCTTCCTGGCCGTGCGAGGGCTGCAGAACGCCCGCTTCACCTACAATCCGAAGTACGTTGGTGACCTGTTCGCCTCCTCGGCCAATCAGATGCGCCTAGAACCGGTCTCCTGGTGGCCCTACTGAGGCCCCCGGAACCAGAAAGCGCGAACTCGTGTCCTAACCGGGTGGGAGATCCGTAACGCAGAGTGGAACGGCCCGGCCATGCTGAACTTGCAACAGCCGGTCATCCGAGTGACCATGATGCCTCGGGACACCAACGCCCACGGAACCATCTTCGGCGGAGTCCTACTGAGCTATATCGACCAAGCGGGCGCAGTCGAGGCCACCCGCCACGTCAGTCAGAAGATCGTCACCGTGGCCATTAAAGAGGTGGTGTTCCACCAGCCCGTCCACGTGGGGGACGTGGTCAGCTTCTTCGGGAGCCTCAAGCGGCTCGGCCGAACCTCGATCACCGTCGGGATCGAGGTCTACGCCACCCGACTCATGTCGGAGACTCCCGAGGAGGTCAAAGTGACCGAGGCGGAGCTCACCTTCGTCGCCGTCGACGAGGAAGGCCGCCCCACCCCGCTCCGCAACCCGGAAACTCAAAAGTAACAGCGCGGATAGGCCTTGAAGCGTCCGGGCTATCGGTAGGATGTGCTGACCGGAGCCAAGACCGCGCTGACCCCTTCCACACCGATCAGCCCTGGCAGATAGTGAGGGTCGAACATCAGGTCCACATTCTGAGCAATGAAGCGGATTTCGCCCCCCTCCCCTTGACCGGGGGTCTGATAGGCCGGGTCTCCCCCGTAAGCCACCATACTTCCCTGGAGGTAGATAACGGGGGCGGTCCGCTCCTCATCGGAGGTCCGCAACTCGATGTCTCGCCAGCTGTACAGCACCCCCCGGAGATCGAGCCCTTCAAAATAGTACTCGCCCTCGGCGTTGCGGCGCAGGGTGGATAAGACGATATCGTCTTTTGCGTAGAGCGAGACCCGGGGCCCCTCCTCGCCGCTACCGGCGTCGAACTGCATACCCACCCCCACCACGCGGATCTGGCCTTCAGCTTTGATCGAGGCCCCTTGCCCCCGGACATCGGTGGCGAACCGTATATCCCCTGGGCCTTGAAAGCGTACCCCTTCGGAGCCCTGGGGCTGGAAACTGAGTTCGAAATCCTGGGGCCCTAGCTCGAGGTCCTCCCCGGAGACCCCCAACCCTTCGAGGTCGATCTCGTTGAGCTGTTTCGGATCGAAACCTCCAGCCGGGAAAAAGATGTCTTGCAGCAGATCCACGCGAAAATTGTAAGCACCAGGCGTCCCTCCCGGCTTGGTCGGTTCGAGATAGCGAGAGTCGGGGTTGGGAATCCCTTCGATCTCCGCGCGACCACGGAAGAGATAGTCGAGGAATGCCGATGGCTCACTCATCTGGGTGGGGTAGATATTATCAGCATCCCAGCTAAGCTCGCCGTAAGTGTTATGGATGACCCCTCCGGTAGGGCTGATCTTCGTCAAAAGATGGTGCACCGGAGCAGCCCAGAAGCTTGCTCCTGGGGAAGCAGAGTTCCATAACCCAGGCTCCCCTAAACGGATTGATAGCACGTCGATCAACCCCTCCTGATCTTTCGGGAGATCACCTTCGGCAACCGCCCCGGCCCAGAACTCAGGGTCGTTCGGGCCCGGAGCCTGCTCCGGCTCGGCCGTGGTGCCCGGCTCACTCTCCCAGGGGTCCGGCAGCACCTTCTCCTTGGCCCCGCCCCGAGGCATGATGGTCAGGTCCGAGGTGTGCAGCGTCGAGGTCACCCGGATATCGTCGGTGATGACGAACCGGTGCCGATCGGACCTCTCTCCGTCGGGACCGACCTCGCCGGCCGGTACGAAGACCATACCCTCCGGTAGGGTGGCAGGCTCGCCGGAATCTTGGACGAAACTCGGATTCTCGCTGATCTTTTGCATGTAGTCGTCGTAGGTCATGTCGAAGTAGCGCAAGCCCTGCTCGGCCCAGAAGACGTAGACCCCGGCGGACAGCTCACCGGCCCCCTCCCGGGGCTCTTGGACCTGATCCCAAGCCACCTGATAGAAGGCCGAGTTGATGTCCTCTTCGCCGGCGGTGATCCCCTCGCGGAGGTCGGCCCGGGGAGACCCGTCCCCCACCCTGACCTCGCCTTCAGCGCCGGTGATCACCCCGGAGCCGTCATTGAGGTCCACGTGACGCTTGGCGCGCATCTTGGCCTCCCCACCGGTGACGTCGCCCAGCCGAATGCGCCCCTCGTGGAAGAGAGCACCGAGGATCCGATCCCCGCCCATACTCACCGCGGACACCACCGGCTCCGTGTCGTAGAACTCGTCCACCCGATGGAACTCCTCGATGACTCGCACCGCCTCGGGGCGCTCCAGGTGGGGGTTCGGATCGTCGGCCGTGGCTCGAGCCAGCTCGGCTCCCACCCGCCCCTCGCAGACTAAAGCCACCATGCCCCCCGGCACGGGGTAGGGCAGCAGGGTCGAAGACCGCCCGTTCGGTCCGTCCCCGAGATACAGCGACAGATCGCCCAGACCCATCAGGTTGTTCCCAGAGATGTGGGGCGAATCGAACCGCAGATAGCCTGGAGGATCGTCGAGGTCGTCGTCACCACCGGGACCGTCTTGATGGTTGAAGCGAAGGCGAAACTGAGCCAGCGCGCCGTCTCCCGTGCGGAGCAGCCCCACCACGTTACCCCCGCCCTCGACCACCACCAGCCCCGGCGTGTCCACCGTCACCCTCTCGACCTCCGCCTTCCATTCGGGGTTCTCTTGAAGGCGGGCCAAAGCGTACTCGATCCCGGAGCGGGCGGCCTCCTCGGCCAGCTGCGACTCCCGGTTCTGCTTGAGGAATCCGAACTGCCCCTGGACCAACACGGTAGAGGAGACCACATACATACCTACCAAAATAGACACGAACATCACCGACACTAGGACTACTCCGCGCACTGGACCCATACGGATAATCATACTAGTACTATAGCAGACACCCCCTTATAAAATCTTGCAGGTTTATGAAGCCGTTACGATTAATTTTAATAATGGGGCGCTCGTACTCCCCGGTTCCGGACCGTCGGCACCGCTTCTGAGTACGAGCGAACAGTAGGGGGACACCATGAGAAGGCACCACTTCGGATTTAGTCTAGCTGAGGTTCTTCTGGCCTTTGCGCTCATCGCCATCGCGCTATTAGCCCTGGTTGGACATAGCATACTGCTGGTCAACTCCACTCAGAAGCACGATGACCACACGATAGCCGCAGACGTCGCCCGGAGCGTTCTTCAGCGCCTACAGCAGCAGGTGAAGCTCGACCGACCGCCGGGGCGCACCGAGCAGCTCTGGCTAACCAACAGCTTGGCCACCCCTCTCGAAGAGGGGTCGCTCACCGTCGGAGAGACCGAATACTCGTACCGCGTCGCGGTCTCCAACGTCCCCCACGCCTCAGCCGGAACCCCGGTGGGGAGCGGGGCCGGCAGCGGTCCCTCGGCCCGCACCCGCCTGAAGCGGGTCGACATCTCGGTCTTCTGGTGGGGCGACGCCGGGGAAACCGAAGAAGCCCCCGAGCGCTCCGGCTATGGCCGCCTCCAGGTGGACAGCTCAGTCCTGATGAAAGTGACGCGCCCCCTCGATGATTAGCCGGAAGCGTCCACGCCCTTCGGGATTCACCCTCCTGGAGGTCTTAGTGTCCCTCGGTGCGCTGGGGATGATCCTGGTGATCACCTTCCTAGTCTTGCAGCAGAGCACCGCATCCTGGCGCCGGGTGAGCGGCAGCCAGGACAGCTCCAGCCAGGTGCTGAGGGCCGAACAGCACCTGCGCCGGGATCTCAGCATGACTTCGTTCGACGAGTTTTCGGTGTCGGACGCTCCACTATCCAACCTCTCCGGTCGAGACGGCGACGCCGTCTGGTTTCTCTCGGCCCTGGACCCCGACAGCGGGAGGTTCATCAGAAACTCGGACGGCACGCCGCGCTGGCAGCGAAACGTTCTCTACTACCTAGCTGTGCCCAGCGGACCGAGACCCGGAGGGTTTTCGGGTGGCGGTTTGGAGCAGGACGGCTACGAGGTCTCCTACCCGTTCAAACTTCTGATCCGCAAGGTGATCGACTACGGCCCTCCCACCGACTCCACCGATTCGACCCCGGCCGAAACCTTGATCCCCGATATCTCCCCTTACCTCGAGACCCCCCACGGCTTTCAGGTCGGAAAAGGCGCGGCCGAATCGGTCGGCATCGTAGCTCGAGACCTTCTCACCTTCAGAGTTCGTACCGACACCGACCTCCGGAGGGTCACCGTGCTGCTCCGAGCAGCAAACCATGTCGAAGCAGCCCGGGATTTCGCCTTGGGTAGCGCCCCTTTGGATCAGCCTAAGTATCTGTTCGAGCGCCGACTCGAACTCTTTCCTCAGAACCGCTCGCCGGTACTCCCCACCCCCTGATCGGCGGCCTCGAAGCGCTTCTCGCCGAAGATCGGTGGAGGCCGTTGTCGAAGTCGGTAGTATACAGGTTGTAACCGAGCCGTCAGCTGTAGAAAAACCTAACTAAAAGGGTTGATCTTTCTCTTGCGAGACTGCATTATCTAGCATACCTTAGAGGCTAGGAAAGGAGGTCCGCGATAGTCATGAGTCAAGCAAAGAAACTCCTACTTGCGATCGTAGCTCAAAAGCGCGAAGCCGCTCTCGCGACTCGCCGATGAGCAGTAGCGACGACCACAAGCCTAAGCCCTCCAGTTTTTTCCTATACCGCTGGAGGGCTTCTTCATTTAAGGCCTAAAAGCGAAGGTCTCGCCCCCCTCACCGCTTCGCGGTCAAAAAGGCCTCCAGCTGCATACCGCTCATCGCCGGTGCGATGGCGTTACCCTGCGCCTGGTGGAACCCGGCTTTCAAAAGAGCTCTCGGATCGTAGCGATGGCCCACCCCCTTGGCGCAGATGGCCACCCGGGAGAATGCGGCCGGGATCACCGGACACCATAAGGCCCGCTCGTCGACGGCCACTTTCGCCTGCTTGAACCCTTCGTAGTTGAGCGTTCCGAACAGACTGCTGTCGCTACCGAAGTCGTCTAGGCACAGCCCGAAGCCGGCTTCGACCAGCCGTCCTAGACTGCTCCACCACAGGGGGGAGACCCTCAGGCGACTTCCGTCGCGGACCTCGAAGGTCAGCGCGCTCGGCGGTAGACCGGCCTCCTTACTCGCACGAACGGTCCACTCGGCGAGATTGGGATCCAGCAGCTCCCGAGCGCTCAGATTCAGACCCAGCCGCAGATCTCCGTAGGTCGTGCGCAGGACCGCAAGCTTCCGAAACGCTTTGGGCCAGACCGACCGAGCGATGAGCCCGATCTGTCCCGAAGCGATGGCCAAGGGGAGGAAGCGTTCCGGTGTCAGGAGCTCCCCGTCCCGGTGCTGCCATCTGAGCAGCAGTTCCAGACCGATGATCTTTCTGGACTTGAGCTCGACCACCGGCTGAAAATACGGTTCGAACTCGCCGCGTTCGGTCGCTAGACTCATCTGCTTGAGCGAGGTCTTCTCCTGTTGGGTCTCCCGTAGGATGGACTCCCGATACACCAACGCCGTGCCGGGGGCGCGCTTCTTCCCCTTGTCGAGCGCCATCTCGGCCCGGCGATACAGTTCGGGAAACCCCTGTTCGGGAAGCTGGCCCGCAGCCACCCCTATAGTGGCCGAGCAGGCGATCGCCTCACCGGCCAGGTCGTAAGGATAGGCCATA
>CAZDLH010000139.1:0-6625 GCA_964505925.1 uncultured Burkholderiales bacterium | reverse complement strand
GCTGTCCTCGAGAACCATGATCCCCTCGACCACGATGATCGGAGCCGGATCGATCCGCAACGTGTGGTCGGCTCGGGAGTGGGTCGCATAGTTGTAGATCGGCTGCTCGATAGCTTTGCCCTGCAAAAGATCATCGAGGTGGGCCGCCAGCAGTTCGTTGTCGAAGGCCAACGGGTGATCGTAGTTGACCTGGGTCCGCTCCTCGAAAGGCAGGCCGCTCAGGTCCTTGTAGTAGGCGTCCTGGGGGATCAAGCGCACCGGAGCGTCCTTGAACGACTCGACGAGGTTGCGCGCGACCGTCGTCTTACCCGATCCGGAACCGCCGGCTACCCCGACGATGAAGCATCGGTTCATCGACATACCCGCCGTTGCGTTCCCCAGCGCCCGAACTCGAAGCTAGCGCTGGAAGCGTGAGATATTCTGCTGATGTTCACTGTAGTCCTTACCGAAGACGTGACTTCCGTCATCCTTAACGTCGTTTCGCACATAGAAAAGATAGTCGCTCTTCTCGGGATTCATCGCTGCCTCGAGACTCTCGGCACCGGGCGAACAGATAGGGCCGGGGGGCAGCCCGTGGTAGCGATAGGTGTTGTAGGGAGAGGCGATCTCGAGATCCTTATAGAGCAGGATCTCTTTGCTCTCCCCTAGGGCGTACTGCACGGTGGCGTCGCACTCGAGCTTCATCCCGATATTGAGGCGATTGATGTAGACCCCGGCGATCAGAGCGCGCTCCGAGGAGACCTGGGCCTCCCTCTCCACCAAGGACGCCAGGATGACCGTATCCTTCAAAGACAGCGGCGCGCCCTCCCCATAGGTCTCCCACAACGGCTCGACCACACTGCGGAACTGTCCGGTCATCTGCCGTACGGCGTCCTCCCCAGAGCAGTCCCAAGGGAACTCGTAGGTGCTCGGAAAGAGGTAACCCTCCAGGTCCGAGGGGAACTCCCACCCGAGCTCCAGGTCCGAGCCCTTCAGGGCGTCCCACAAGCTCTGGGCCGAGACCACCTCTTGCTGATCTAGCGAACGCGCGGTCTGCTCTAAGGTATAGCCTTCCGGTATGGTCGCACGCCGGGTTAAGGGCTCGTCGGCCAGGAGCGCCCCGAGAACCCCGCGCACGTCTTCGGTGGGGTCCAACATAAAGTAGCCGGTGCGCAAAGAGACATCGTTGCGCCGCTCGTAATACGTCAGAACCAGCCGGAAGAGCAGTCCGTTGGTCACCAGCTTCTGCTCCTCGAGCGCTTCTGCCACCTCACGACCGGTCTGGCCGGAGTGGACCTGAAAGATCTGCGGCTCTCCGGCCGGGTTAGCGGGGGCGCCGAGCTCCTTCGCGAGCCACCCGACACCCAGCACGAGGAGAAGACCCACGAAGATCGATATGCGTAGCAGGATCAGTAGCGCTCTCACGGCTGCACCGTTCCGGGCCTGTCCGTTCGGTTCCTGTCCAGAAAGCTCTGGAGAAGTACGGTGGCCGCGCCGATATCGCGACTCCCGTCGGCCCCTTTGCCTTTAGCGCCCAGAACCGTCCGGTCCACCTGCTTTGAAGTGAGCCGCTCATCCCACAGCTCCACCCGCACCTCCTCGCCGAACTTATACCTGAGGCGTTCGGCGAAGCGCTCCACCTTCTCGGCCTGGGGGCCCACGCTTCCGCTAAGACTAAGCGGTAGCCCGACCACCACCACCTGGACCTGTTCGCGCTCGACGATATCGCCGAGCTGGGTGAGAAGGCGGTGACGGTCGCGGCCGTCGAGGACCGCCAGACCGACGGCCACCCGCCCCTCCGGGCATGAGATGGCCAACCCGACGCGTTTGGCTCCATGATCGATCCCGAGACATCTCATCGATTACTCCTTCCGAAGAGCGGGCGAAACAGCTCCCCGGAGACCCCCAACTGCCAACGGAACTGCTCGCGAAAGAGGAGCCCCGCCTCCCGGCTGGCGCACTCGGACCAGCTTCGGTCGAACGAGAGCTCGAGCAACGGGACTTCGAGAGCCTCTATCAGCTCGCGGGTTTCTTCACTGAACGGGAGCCAGCCTTCGCCGGCGGGACAATCGCTACAATAGACCCCGCCCGAGGCCGGTTGAAAGCGCATCGCCCCCGGAGATTCGGCGACGAGGGCGCCGCAGCCCAAGCAGCGGCTCAACTCCGGGTGAGCCCCTAATCGCTCGAGATAGGCCCGCTGGCCCCAGAGCCCGAGCGGCCGGGGCTCCAAGCGCAGCTCCAGCGCTTCGAGGAGCTCGAGCAAGACCCGGTAGAGTCCGGAGTCGCCCTGCCCCGGCTCCAGGGTCGCGAGCGTCAGCCGAGCGAAGAACCCGGCCGCCGCTAGGTGGGGAAGCGACCCTTTGATGCCCGAATAGGGGCGATTCAGAACCGCCTGGCTGGCAGCGCTCAGGCCGCTGGACTCCTTGAGCCGCACCTCGAGCTCGGTCGGAGGGTCGTAGAGCGAAGCCTCCGAGCGACCGGTCTGAGCCCCCCGAGCGACCGCTCGCAGTGCGCCTAAGTCCGGCGTCAATAGCCAGAGCAGCCGGTCCTTCTCGCCGAGCGCCCGGGCCTTCAAGACCAGGGCGCGCGTGGGTCGCCAGCGGCTCAGTAGCCGGCCGACCCTTGCTCTCCGCGCACGATCTTGACCGATGCGCTGGCTCCGATCCGGGTCGCTCCCGCTTCGAGCATCTCCCGAGCGGAATCGAGATCCCGTACTCCGCCGGAGGCCTTGACCCCCATGGACAGCCCGACGGTCTTACGCATCAGAGCTACGTGGTGTGCGGTGGCCCCCCCGGGTCCGAACCCGGTGGAGGTCTTAACGTAGTCGAGCCCCGCGCGCTGAGCCATGCGGCTAGCGCGGACCACCTCGTCGTCGGTCAACAGCGCGGTCTCGAAAATGGCCTTTGTGAGCCGGCCGGACGCCGCGCGAACCACTTCGCGCATATCCTCTTCCACCAGGTCGTCTCGGCCGTTCTTCAGAGCCCCGATGTTGATCACCATATCGATCTCATCGGCGCCGTTGGCCACCGCCTCTTTGGTCTCCGAGACCTTGGTGAAAGTGGTGGTCGCCCCCAACGGGAAGCCGACCACGGTACAGACTTTGACCGAAGAGCCCCGGAGCAGATCGGCGGCCAGACTCACGTAGCTCGGATTGATGCAGACCGAACAGAAACCGTTCTCCCGCGCCTCGCGACACAGGGTGCGCACCTCATCGGCGGTGGCCGTCGGCGCTAACAGCGTGTGGTCGATGCGAGCGGCGATATCCGCGGCGTCCACCACACCCCCCAGGCGGTTGCCCACCCTCTCGGCTCCCTGCTCTACGATCTTGCGAACACTCTCGGGCACGAGCTCAGCGCAGCACCCGACCCCAGCGCACTCGCCAGTCGTGCGCAAAAGACAGGTCTTCCCGTCCCGGGTCGTCAAGCGCGGCTCGGACGCCGCGGCTGACGAAGAAGCGCCGTTGACCGCCGATGCGCCCACTTCCTTGAGCACCTCTCGGGTGATCCGCCCTACCAACTCTTCGATATCCATAGCGTCCTCTTTCCTAGTTAGCCTTCGTCCCCGGCGGCTCCGCATCGGTGTCGACCCTATCGACGATACCGACTACGATAGCCTCGCAGGGCGTTTGCGAATCGTTGAGCGCGAACCTAGTGGAACTGCCCTCGTAGACCACGAGCACCCGGTCGTCCGTCCGGCACCCGACCAGATCGACGGCCAGCACCGGGGGTCCTAGCCGCTCCCCGCTCTGGGGATCGCAAGGGACGACCAAGCGCAGCGCGGCCTGCTCGATACTGGCGACCCGCTCGGTAGCCCACAGCGTCCCTATCACCTTCGAGAAGATCACGACAGGTCCATCCCGTCCACCAAACCTACGATGGCCGCGTCGATGGGCACCAGATCCGACTTGCCCCAGGGCATGATGGCCTCTTTCCCTTTGACCAGATAGACCAGATCGCCGGAGCGGCTCCCGATGTTATCCACCGCCACCATGAGCTGCCCGGTGGCCCGGCTCGCCTCGTCCACCGGTTGGACCACGCGGTAGACCGCCCCCTCGAGCTCTCGCAGCCCGTGGGTGGCCACCACCGACCCCCTGACGAGCCCCAGAAACACCTAAGGCGCGTCCTTAAAGAAGCGATGCTCGATGGAGGAGATCTTCTCCACTCGGCGGCTGTGGCGCCCGCCTTCGAAGCAGCTCTCCAGGAAGGCCGCGACGATCTCTTTGGCGTTCTCTACCCCGACGGCTTTCGAGCCCAACGACAGTACGTTGGCTCCGTTGTGCTCCCGGGAGTTCTTGGCCGTAAAGGTGCAGTAGCAGGCCGCTGCCCGCACACCCGGAACCTTGTTCGCTGCGATGGCGCTCCCGCAACCAGCCCCATCGATCACGATCCCCACGTACTCCTCCGGCGCCGAAGCCACCCCTTGGGCCACTAAAAGAGCGAAGTCCGGGTAGTCCACCGGGTCGCTGCTATGGGTCCCGTAGTCGAGGAAGGCTGTTCCGCGCTGCTCGAACCAGGTCAGCAGCTCCCGCTTAAGTTCGTATCCTCCGTGATCGGAGCCGATCAAAACTTTCACGCTTGTCTCCTTTACAGTATCCGGAAGTGATCGATGAGGGCGCAACGGCGCTCTCGAGTGAAGGTTCTGGCCGACGTGATCCCCTCGCCGGTGGTCCCGGCTATGGTCATCGTCGTGTGCCCTTCACCGCCGAATCCCAGCCCAGCGAAGTTCGGCCCGTTCTTCACGAAGATGTTCGCGTTCAAGGTCCGGGCCATCCGAGACAGGTTCTCGATATCCCTGGAGTGGATGACCGCGGTATGGAATCTCTCGCCTTCGGCGATCAAAGCCCGCTCGATAGCCTCGTCGGCGGTTCGGCATCGAACCAGCGGCAGCACCGGCATCATCTGCTCCTTCTGGACCAACGGGTGATCGAAATCCGTTTCGGCGATCAAGAGTCGGGTCTCCCGCGGCAGATCCAGCCCGATGGTCTTCGCGATATCGCTGGCGTGCTGACCGACCAGTTCGGCGTTGAGCGAAGTCTTCGTCTCCCCCACCGGCGGCGGCGGAAAGATCACCCGGGTGAGCTCTTCGAGCTGCCGCGCGTTGAGCTCGTAGCAGCCCTGGGCTACCATCCGCTCCTTCAGCTCCCGAAAGACCGAGTCGACCACGAAAACTTCCTTCTCGCACGTGCACATCACGTTGTTATCGAAGGAAGAGCCGGCCACGATGGCCCGGGCAGCCTTGACTAAGTCCGCGGTCTCGTCCACCACCACCGGAGGGTTCCCCGGCCCTGCGGCGATCGCTTTCTTACCGCTCTTGAGCGCCGCCTTCACCACGCCGGGGCCGCCGGTGACCACCAGGCAGCGAACGCCGGGATGGGCCATCAGCCTCTGGGAGGTCCCCATCGTGGGATCGGCCACCGAGGTCATCAGGTTCGCAGGACCACCGGCCTCCACGACGGCGCGGTTCAGCAGCTGGATCATCTTGGTGCTACAGCCCTTGGCCCGGGGGTGCGGATTGAAGACCACCGCGTTTCCTCCGGCCAACATCGAGATGCTGTTGTTGATGATGGTGGCCACCGGATTGGTGGTCGGGGTGATGGAGACCAAGACCCCAAAGGGGGCCCGTTCGACCAGCGACATCCCCCGGTCGCCGGTGAACACCCTGGGCTTCACATCCTCTAGCCCCGGGGTCTTATCGGCCTGGAGCAGGTTCTTCTTCACCTTGTCTTCGGCCCGACCGAGACCGGTCTCCGCGGCGGCGAGCTCAGCCATGCTCGCGGCCTCCCGCCGAGACACCGCACGCATCGCCTCGATGCAAGCGGCTTTCACCTCTAAACTTTTCTGCTCCCACAGTCGAAAAGCCGCTCCGGCGGCCGAGACAGCATCGTCGCAGGACTCGAAGATCCCGTCGCGCCCCACCTCGACCGGTACGGCCTCCCGCAACCTGCCCTGACCTTCACTCTGACCCGCCAACTGCTGACGGACCACCTCGGCGACGATCTTCTTAACGAGTTCTCGGTCGATATCCATTACGCGTCCGAAGCTCCTTTCCTAAAGACTTCTCGCCCGTCCACCTCGACGCTGTCGACGATGGCCATAATGACGGCATCGCACGGGGTGTTCACCGTGGCTTCCGTCTGGCGAGCCGAAGAGCCCGAAGCCAGCATAACGACCTCGTTACGGCCGGCCCCGATGGCGTCGATAGCCACCAGAGGGCGGCCGTCGTCCTGAGCGTTCAGCGGCGACAGCGGCTGAACCAGTTGAAATTTCACCCCATCTAGACTGGGCGTCTTCTGCGTGCAGACCACAGTACCGATCACTCGTCCAAGCATCATCGAAAGCGAATCTCCATTCCCCACTCTAAGGCCTTCTGGCGCGCTAAGGCCGTCACGATGGTCCCGTGAGCCACCGCCACCTCGGTGCCGCCACCTTGGCGCGCGGCCTCCACGTCCTCGGCGGTCATCACGTCGCGCCCACCCCCGCGGCCCGCCGTCGGAGGTGCGCCGGCCACAGACCCCGTCAACGACGACAGGTGGCGCCCCAGATCTTGCGCGGCGATCGGAGTCATCCCGAACGACTGAACTAGGCGCCACACCTCTTCCACTCGCCGGACAAAACCGGCCGGAAGGCGAGAGGAGTGCCGAGCGAGC
>CAZDLH010000138.1:0-6633 GCA_964505925.1 uncultured Burkholderiales bacterium | reverse complement strand
AGGCGTGTTCCCAGACGTCGTTACCGAGGAGCGGCTGCACTCCATCCATGATCGGGTTGTCTTGGTTCGGAGTAGTGACGATTTTGAGCGCCTCGCTGTTCGGGTCCCAGCCCAACCAGACCCAACCTGAACCGAAGCGACCCCCACCCGCTTCTTGAAAGCGGGTCTTGAAAGTCTCGAAATCTCCGAACTCCGCCTCTAAGGCCTGTAGGAGCTCCCCTTCCGGCGCCTCGAGTTTTCGCTGTCCCGGGGGGATCATCGCTTTCCAGAAAAGGCTGTGATTGTAGTGCCCACCGCCGTTGTTGCGCACCGCGGGGCGCACCACTTCAGGCAGCGGCTCGAGGTCGGACAAAAGCCGCTCGAGAGTAACCGTTTCGGCTACCGGGACACCCTTTAGGGCGCGGTTCAAGTTATCGACATAGGCTCGATGGTGCTTTCCGTGATGGATCTCCATCGTGGTCCGGTCGATGACCGGCTCCAAGGCGTCGTAGTCGTACGGCAGAAGCGGAAGCTCGAACTCGTCCACCCGTAGCGGCTGAGCGTGAAGGAGACTCGGCGACAGGGCCAGTCCGGCTGCGGCCACCCCGGCTACCTTCAGAAACTCGCGTCGTAGTAACGGCATACTATAATACTCCAATTCTATCGGCTTTGACTCCACTTTGGCAGCGGTGTCTAGATGCCTCCCTCGAACACTCCGAGCCGCCTAGCTTTCCCGACCCTCGGGCACCCCAAAAAAAACCTGCGTCCACACCGCAAAATGGAGGTACTACCATTAAAACCCTCAATGGCGAACGGGTTGCTCCAACCTTACAGAAGCTTTCGGACGAGGCGAAGGAACCGCCCCCGAAACGTACAACCCGGCGGTATGGCTTTCTATCGAACCTTTGCCCCCCTTTCACTGTTCGCTTTCGCCCTCCTCACCCTAGGCTGTGGGGGGAGTCCGGACCTGACCTTGCCCGATCTCGGGGAGCAGACTCCACCGCCTCCCGTCGACAGCCGTCCTCTTCTGTTGGAAGCCCCTCGGGTGTTCCAAGCAGGATCCTCGCCTTTTCTCATGGCCTGCGGAGATATCGACGGCGACGGCTTAGTGGACCTTGCGGTCAGCGAGCGGTTCGGTCGGACGGTCAGCGTGCTGAAGGCCCACCGAGGTGACCACGAGCGGGAGGGTGAGCCCGCCTACGAGCCGCCCATCGCGGTGGAGATGGGCCCGAGCCCAGCCGGGGTAGCCCTAGCCGACTTAGACGGCGACGGTCACCTCGATCTCGTCGTCAGCAACCGTACCGAGACCAGCCTGTCGTGGCGCAAAGGCGACGGCGACGGCGGTTTCGGAGCCCTTCAGAGCTTGGAGGTCGGGGCTTCTCCCCAAGGCCTGTTGGCCGTGGACCTCGACGGCGACGGGTACCTCGATCTCGCGACAGCCAACGTGGCAGACGGAACGGTCTCGGTGCTCTTCGGGTCTGGAAGCGGAGTTTTCGAAGCGCCGTTGACGATGGCCGTGGGCCAGGAGCCGGTGGACCTCGTAGCCGGGGATCTCGACGGCGATGGCCGCCTCGATCTCGTGGTCTCGAACTTCACCTCCAACGATATCAGCGTGCTCCGGCAGAGTAGTGACCGCAGCTTCGAAGATGAAAGCCGCCTAGCTGCGGGCCGAAACCCGTTCGGACTGGCGCTGGGGGATCTCGATGGCGATGGCCGACTAGACTTGGTGGTCTGCCACGAACTCGACGGTGAGCTAGGCCTCTTCCGAGGGCTCGGTGACGGAACGTTCGAGCGGTACGACACCCTCGTCACCAGCGGGGAGCCCAACCAGGTCGTGCTGGCCGAACTCGACGGCCGCCCCGGGCTCGATATCGCCGTCAGCGTCGAGAAAGCCAACAGTGTAGAGCTCTTCACCGGCCGTGGCGACGGCACATTCGGGGGCCCGACCACATTCGGTGCCGGATACGGACCCGTCGGGCTGCTGGCGCTACCGGCTGTGGAAGAGGGTCGCCGCCACCTGGTCTGCACCAATTTTTTCGGCAGCGGTGTGACCGTGTTCGTAGCCCTAGGCGAGGGCGTCTACCGATCCGCCCCCAGGACACCGCTCGACGCTCCCCCTCTGGACCTAACCTTTCTGGGGACGGCCTCTCGAGAGCTTCTGGCGGTGACCCAACAGGGGCGCTCGGATGTATCGCTCCGCGTGCTCACGGAGGCCAACGAACTCCCGCCTTGGGCCGCCTGGACCCTCCCGAGTCCAGCCGAACGCCTGGGCGCACTACCGCTAGGCCAGCTCTTTGCCGGACTCGAAGACGGGGTCGCGCTCGGTGAAGGGACGGACACCCTAGCAACGCTCCCCTTACCCGATAGCGGTGGGCCGCTGGCTCTAGACTCTAAAGGTGAACACGCCGCCGTTCTAAGCGCCGACGGGCGCCGACTCGATCTCCTGAAGATCGACCGAGGCAGCGTGAACCTACTCGGTACCGCCGCGCTCCCGGTTCCGGCCCGGGACGTGGCCCTCTTCGACCTCGATGGCGACGGCCGTATCGAGGCCCTTCTGCTCAGCAGCGACGGCGCTTCGATCGACAGCTATCTCCTAGGCCTCGACGGCTCCCTCGCTTTAACTCGAAGCCTCGAAGTCGAAGGCGGGATCACCTTCGTTCCCTCCGAGGATCGACTGCTGCTGCTGAGCACCGACGCCGTCTGGCAAGTTCGAGAGACCGCGATCGAACAAAAACGTGACCTGCCCCCCGGCTCCCTTCGGGGTCTCGCCCGGGACATCGACGGCGACGGCTGGGTGGACCTGCTGGTGGTGAACTCTGACCGACGACTGCTGGCCGCTTTCGCAGGCCGAGCCGACGGCGGTTTCTCCGCACCTCGCGAATACGCGGTAGGCGGTGAGCCCGTCGGGGTCGCCGCCGGCCGGGGTCCCGGTGGGGCTTTTAGAGTGGTGGTCGCCGACAGCTCTGGACCGGCGCTATCGACCCTAGAGGTGCGCTGAGCTATACTAGAGCTATGTCAACAGCCAAAGAACGTCCTGAACTCAAGGAACAGCTGACCCGAGAACAGTACCGGGTGGTCTGCCTTTGCGGGACCGAGCCCCCCTTCGATAACGCCTATTGGGACCACGAAGAGCGTGGACTCTATCTAGATGTCGTCTCAGGGAAGCCGCTCTTTTCGAGCGAGCACAAGTTCGACTCCGGCACCGGTTGGCCTAGCTTCTATGAACCTTTCGACGAAGCCGAAATGGTCGAGGTTCAAGATCGAAGCCTCGGGATGGTGCGAGTGGAGGTGCGCTCGATGTCCGGCGACGCCCACTTGGGCCACATCTTTCCCGACGGCCCTCCTCCGACCGGTCAGCGATACTGCATCAACTCGGCCGCACTGCGCTTCGTTCCTGTAGCCGAACTCGAAAAGGAAGGCCTGGGTCGCCACCTCAGTCACTTCGAGGGCTAGGTCGCTCTAGACGGCGAACCGAGTAGCCCGGCAGGACTCCTCGCTGGGCCTCCTGGATTTCGAAGACGGGCTGCGCTCGGCCGCTTTCGACGCCTATCTCCAGCAGCACGTGGCGCAACCATCCGCCGGCAGCCAACGGCATCTGTCGACGCACTCGATAGCGAATAGGTCGAGAATCGCCCAACCTCTCGAGCAGAGCGGTGTAGATAGAGTCGGTCCCCCTAGGGGTCGAGGCGACCGAAAAGTGGGTGAGTAGGACCCGGCCGTGGCTGCTCAGGGAGCACAGCAGCCTTTCGAGCAGCTGCAGATATCGGTCGCTGGGACCGACGGCGAAGAGAGCCTGGCGGGTCGCGAGTTCCGGAGGCAACGTGGGCGGATTTCCGAGCACCAGATCGCAGGGAGGCAGGGGACCCGAAAAAACGTCGGCCACTCGATAGCAGCAGTTCGCATCTAGACCTTGGGCCGCCGTTACCGCCCTGGCAAGGTCGATGCTCGAGGGGTGGATATCGAGACCCAGCACCGAGCGCGACACGTCGGCCACCGCTCGCCCTACTCCTCCGCCCCCGCAGCACAGATCGAGCACCTCTGGAGGCGCTCCCTCGCGGCTCATCTCCAAGGCCACCTGTCGACCCCTAGCCATCAAGGCCAAGGTGTCGTCCCCGAAGTAGACGAAATCGGGCTGGTCCATCCGGCGCTCCGGACTCCCTAAGTGGTAACGCCCGAAACGATGCAGGATTCGCCAAGCGGGTCGTCCGCCCAGGTAGCTCTCCAGCGAAGGGGGGCCCAGCTTCACCGTTCCCGGTTCGGCTAAACAGCAGCGCCGAAATAGCGCTCTACGAGTCGGCTCGAGGCGGTGTAAGAACAGCCCAGGGAAAGCCGCCTCCTCGACATTGCATCGCCCTGTACGAAAGGTTTGCCAGACTCTGCGCTCGCGCTGAAAACTCCAAGTCCTCGCGGTAAATAGCGGGAACCGAGCGGTCGCCGGAAAGCCCGCTCGATCGAGATGAGCGAACAGTTCCCGAAGCTCAGCAGGGTCTAGCTGGGGACCGGGCTCAGCCATCGTAAATCTGAGAGTCCTCTCCGAGTTCTGGAGTTCTGGACAGCTCGCTTTCCCTCACTTTCAAGGACCCCCCCTTCGAAGAGCTTCCGAGAGCCCCAGGCCTCCTCTTTCAGAAGAGCCTATGCGAGACCCTGTCGCCGGCTTGGAAACTCGAACCTCTACCGCCTGGTTGGAAAACCGGGAGGCCATACAGCCTCTCGGAGAGCAGTACGAAGCCATGCCTCGATGCCATAGCTGTGGAACCTATACCCGTAAACCCCATCGCGAGGTCGATGGTCGTACGGAGCGCTGCTACTGCGATCTGTGCGCAGCCGAACGGGAGTGGCGATTCCAGCAGCCCACAGAGCTACCGATTGCGCCTCCCCATCTGAGTTGGTGGGAGCACATCAAGCTCTTCTTTAGCCGGACCCGATAACGTCCTTTCGCCCGCATCTTCACCATCGAGGGAGAGCCGCACTTTGTGGGCCAGCTCTTCCCGGTCGTACGGCTTGCTCACAAAGTTGCAGTCGGGGTCATCGTGGGGTGCCCCCCCGGCTCCGTGGTCGCTATAGCCGCTCGTGAACAGCCCCTTCAGCTCGGGCCGAAGCCTACGGGCGACCTCGGCCACCTGCCGCCCGTCCATCCCACCAGGCATGACCAAGTCAGTGAAGAGCAGCGCTATCTGCGGCTCGCTGCGCAAGAGCTCCAGAGCCTCTCGACCGTCGCAAGCGGAAAGCACCTGGTAGCCGAGCGACTGAAGCTGTCGACAGGCATGGCGACGCACCAACTCCTCGTCTTCCACCACTAGGATCCACTCCTCCCGACCCCGTTGAAAGGGCCGAATCGGCCGGACTTCACGAACGGCTGACGAGCTCTGCTCTGCCGGAGCTCGGGGGAGATAGATACGGACTGTGGTCCCCCTCTCCACCTGCGACGAAATCTTCACGTGACCGCCGCTCTGCCTTACGAACCCGTACACCATCGAAAGGCCGAGACCCGTGCCTTTACCGACCTCCTTGGTGCTAAAGAACGGCTCGAACACCTTATCCAAGAGCTGATTAGGGATGCCGCATCCGGTATCGGATAGGATGAGCAACACGTACTCTCCCGGGGTGACCACGCCGTGGAGCTCGGCCTCCTCGGAATCGAGTCGGATGTTCGCTGTCTGCACCGTGAGGCGTCCGCCCTGGGGCATGGCATCGCGGGCGTTCAGGCACAGATTCAAGATGGCCAACTCCAGCTGTGTCGGATCGACCAACGCCTCCCACAGCCCGGCTCCATGCCGAAACTCCAAGGAGATGCTCTTCGGCAGGGTGCGGCGAAGCAGCGGCTCTAGCCCATCGAGCAGCTCCGGCAGACGAAGCGAGCGCGGCTCTAGCGCCTGTTTCCGGGCGAAAGCCAACAGGTGGTGGGTCAGGTCCGCTCCCCGGTGGGCCGCCTGGCGGGTGGTCTCCAGCAGTTCACGCTCCTCGGCCGGTTCGCAATCTCCCTCGAGGAGCAGCTCCGTATTCCCGACGATCACCGTTAAAAGATTATTGAAATCGTGAGCTACTCCCCCGGTGAGTTGACCTATAGATTCGAGCCTCTGAGACTGCCTCATCTGCTCTTCTAAGGCCAGCTTCTGTGTCACATCAGTAAAAAAGATCGACAGACCGTCGTCGCTCGGAAACGCTCGAACCTGAAACCAGCGCTCCAAGGGCGGGAAGTACTCGAGAAACCCTACCGGTACCCCATCTCGCAGCGCTCTCTCGTACTCGTACTGGAACTTGGTATCCAGAGCTTCCGGAAAGAGGGTCCAGATATTATTACCGGCCAAGTCCTCTCTGGAGCGCTCGAGCAGAGCCTCCCCTTCTCGATTCAGGGAAACCGCGTTCCAGTCTCGATCCAGAATGAGTACGGCATCGGACATACTTTCGAAGGTACTATGGAGACGCTCGGTCAGCATCTGGGTCTTCTCTTGGCTCTCTTTGAGGCTCTGGATATCAGAGCAGGTCCCCAACCAGAAAGCCGGGCTTCCTTGTTTTGCTTCCTGGAGCTGGCCCACACTGCGGAACCAACGGTAGGCTCCATCCCCGTCCCGCATCCGAAGGTCGGCCTGGAAGGGCCCGCATCTACTCACCGCCTCCCTCCAGCGCTGGGAGCTCGGTAAGCGGTCTTCGGGG
>CAZDLH010000137.1:0-6634 GCA_964505925.1 uncultured Burkholderiales bacterium | reverse complement strand
GAAGCCGGTGAAGCCAGGGAGACCTAAGGACGCCAGGGCAGCCATCACAAAGAAGGTCGCGTACTTCGGGGTGCGCCCGGCTAGGCCGCCCCACTTGCGGAAGTCCCGTTGACGGGTCCGCTCGTAGATCGTCCCCGCGACGCCGAACAGGAGCGCGGTCACGATCCCGTGGGAGAACATCTGGAAGACGGCTCCGGTCAGACCGTAGAGCGCCCCTTGGGTGGACTCTGAGTTCAGGCAGGCGAAGCCTAGAAAGACCATCCCCATGTGGGACACGCTAGAGTAGGCGATCATCACCTTGATATCGGTCTGGCGGAGGGCACAAAAGCCCCCGTACAGCAGATTGATCACCCCCACGACAGCGAAGAGGGGAAGCAGATCCCGGGCCCCCATGGGGAAGAGCGCGAAGCCGACCCGGAGGATCCCGTAGCCGCCCATCTTGAGGAGGATCCCCGCCAGTAGCATCGACAGGGGGGTGGGGGCGCAGGAGTGGCCGTCCGGCAGCCAGGTGTGGAAAGGGAAGAGCCCCGATTCGATACCGAACCCGATGAACAAGATGGCGAAGAGGATCCGCTGCGTCTGATGGCTGAAGGTGACGTTGGAGAGGGCCTCGAGGTCGAAGCTGTTGATGCCCGCCACGCTGTAGGTGGCCAGCAGCCCTAAAAGGACCACTCCGCCTCCGAGCTGGAGATACAAGAGCAGCTTGGTGGCCGCCCCCATTCGGGTGACCTGCCGGCCCTCTCCGCTCTTGTCTGAGCCCCATATTCCGACCAGGAAGAACATCGGAACCGAAGCCAGTTCGTAGAACAGGATGAAGAAGAACAGGTCTACGGATAAAAAGGTGCCCAAGCAGCCGCAGATCGCGGTGAGGGTCAAGGCGTAGAACTCCCGGGAGCGCTCCTGGATCCGATGGGAGAGAGCCAGAACCGAAAACGCGATGATCCCGCAAAGCAGGATCATCGCCAGGCTCAGCCCGTCTAAGCCCAGTTTATAGCTGATCCCTAGGGTGGGCATCCAGACCTGCTCTTCCACGAACAGGAAGCCGCGCGGCGGGAGATCCTTGAGCAGCTCGGCCCCTTTTATGGTGAGCCCCACGCTCAAGCCCAGTATCCCTACACCGGCGAACAGGGCCAAGTATCGGAACAGCTTGGGCCGCTGGCCGGGGATAACCGTGATGATCCCGGCCACGACCAGGGGTAGCCAGACCAGTATGGACAGCCACGGGATCACGGCAGGATCCCTTCCCCGGGGGCGGTGCGGTTCGGGTAGAACAGTTTGGCTGGGCTCAGCGCAAAATCAGGAGAGATGGTCGCGACCAGCGCGGTTAGGAGCAGCAGTGATGCTACCAGCATGAACAGGTAGTGGGCGATCTGGCCGGTCTGCTCCTTCTGCATTCTCGAGCCGAACAGGTAGGTCAGGGCGGCCGTGCCCCGGACCCCGAAGTCGATGACGAAGTCGTCGATCACCGCGCAGACCTTGGAGAAGCCGAACACCACTTTGGCTACAAACCAGGCCCAGAGGTGGTCGAAGTAGAGCTTCTGGCGCAAGGCTCGGTGAAAGCCGCCTAGGGCTGTGCGCAGTTTTCGCTCTCCCGCCACGGGATCGCGTCCATAGAGCGCGTACCCCAGTGCGATCCCGGCTCCGGCTATCACCACGCTGCCGAGCATCATGACCCAAGAGAAGTCGTGGGCGGGCTCTTTAGGGTGGGCGAGGATCCGGTGAAAGAGGTTGGTCTGCTCGCCGAACATTCCGTCGGGGATTCCGGCGAAGCCCAAGAAAGCGGCGAAGAAGGCCAACAGCATCAGCGGTCCGGTCATGCTGTGGGGTACCTCGTGCGGCGGTCCGTGGTGGGTCGAGACCCGCTCGCTGAGGGCGCCTAGGCAGGCGGGGGGCAGTTCGGTGGGGCTGTCTTTGGCCCGGGCTTCGGTCCATTCCGGTTCGATGCCGAGCCCGTCCCGGGACGGGGAGAGCGGAGGCGTCAACTCCGGGCCGGGGACCGGGCCGGTCAGGTCTACTGGCGCAGCGTCGCCTCGGAACTTTCCCAGGAAGGCGACGCAGTACATGCGGGTCACGTAGAAAGCGGTTAGGAAGGCGGCTGCGATCAGCAGGGCTAGGATCGCTGGGGAGTGGGCCACGCCTGCGAAGATCTCGTCTTTGGACCAGAAGCCGGCCAGCGGCGGTACCCCGGCGAGAGCCAGACAGCCGATCAAGAAGGTGGCGTGGGTGCGCGGGAGCGTTTTGGCTAGGCCGCCCATGCGCCAGATATCGGCGTTGTGGCAGGCGAGCAGGACCGCTCCGGCACCCAAGAACAGGAGCGCTTTAAAGAAGGCGTGGGTGAAGAGGTGGAATAGCCCGGCGGTGTAAGCCCCCGAGCCCAGAGCGGCCAGCATAAAGCCGAGCTGGGAGATCGTGGAGTAGGCCAAGACCCGTTTTATGTCGTTTTGGGCCACCGCGATGAGGGCGGCCACCAGCGCCGTGACACCGCCCACGACCGCCACGAAGAGGCCGGCGGCCGGGACCAACTGGTACAGCCCGAAAAGCCGGGCGATGAGGTAGATCCCGGCGGCCACCATGGTGGCCGCGTGGATCAGGGCCGAGACCGGGGTGGGGCCCTCCATGGCGTCGGGCAGCCAGACGTGCAGCGGTACCTGTGCGCTCTTACCCATGGGGCCGAAGGCGATCAGGATCAGCGGCAGAGCGGCCGAACCGAACAGCGCGACGCTCCAGGACTCGAGCATATTCAGCTCTGTGAAGCGGAACGTTCCGGCCCCGACGCCGACGGCCAGGATGCCCATCAAGAAGAACAGATCGGAGAACTTGGTGACGACGAACGACTTAAGGTTGGCCTTGGCAGCCGAGGTCTTGAAGTACCAAAAGCCGATCAAAAAGTAGGAGCAGACCCCCACCAGTTCCCAGAAGATGTAGATCTGGAGCAGGTTGTTCGAAAAGACTAAGCCGAGCATCGAGAACACGAACAGGCTGAGGTAGCCGTAGAAACGGGCTAAGCTGGAGGAGTCTTGGGTGGGGAA
This sequence comes from uncultured Burkholderiales bacterium, assembly GCA_964505925.1. Taxonomy (GTDB): domain Bacteria; phylum Vulcanimicrobiota; class Xenobia; order Xenobiales; family JADMJV01; genus JAEXNA01. Next base: position 3,605 of record CAZDLH010000137.1, on the reverse strand, counting down.
ATGGCTGATCTCCACCGTCATGTAGCGATGGGAGTAGACGGCCACCAGGAGCGCGACTAGGCAGACCATGCTAGCCGTTAGGGCGCTCAGAGGGTCCACCAGGAAGCCTACCTTGATGGCGGCGGTCGTGGGCTCACCTATGGCGAGCCAGACGAACTCCTCCTCGAAGACGCCGCTCCCTTGGAGCTGCTGTCCGAAAACCGCCAACGACGCACCCAGGGAGACCAGAAACGACAGTCCGCACACGAGCGCCGAGGCCTCTCCCCGGCTGTGGGTAGCAAAGGAGATGACGAGGAAGGCGAGTAAAGGGGTAAAGATGATGAGCGGGCAGAGGGCGGCGGCTCCCTGGAGGGCTTCCAGGCCTGGAACTGCGGAGTTGGCCCACGGCATGGCGGCTAAGTTCGCAAGGGATGCAAACGGGGGGGGACTCATCAGTTCCAACTCCTCTCCCACGGACTTCGCCGCAGTATCTCCGACGCGTTCTGAAGCGACCAAGGCTGCACGGAATCAGCGCTGCGATCGCTGGGCTCCACCCCCCAGGAGAGCCCGGCCGACTCTCGAGGGAGAGCGGGTGCGCTTGCGCTTCGCCTTAGAGCGCGTCCTCCCTCTCGAATCGCTCTGCTCTGGTGGGGAAAGGAAGGACGCTGAGTGGAGGACCTGACGGATGTCAAGGTGGTGCGCAGCGCCCGGCGCCGCAAGACGGTTTCGGCCACGGTGGAGAACGGAATCATGGTGCTGCGGGTGCCCGCCCATTTCACGGCCAGCGACGAGCTGCACTGGGCCGAGAAGATGCGCGGTAAGCTGCTGGCCAAGCGGGCTCGGCGGCAGGCCGGGCGGAGCTGCGCGGCGCTAGAAGAGCGAGCCCGCCGACTGGCCCGGGACTATTTCGGTGAGCTGCAGTTCACCATCGCTTGGTCTTCGCGGCAGCAGAAGCGATGGGGTTCGTGCACCCCGGCCCACAGGACCATCCGACTTTCGGAGAATCTCCGGGAGCTGCCGGACTACGTGATAGACTATGTGATCGTCCACGAGCTGGCCCACCTGTTGGTGGCCGATCACAGCCCAGAGTTCTGGGGACTGGTGGCTCGCTACCCTCTGACCGAGCGGGCCCGGGGGTATCTGGAAGGCCTGGTCGCGGGCCAGAGCCGCCCTTCGTTGGCCCCTTAGTAGAGAACGACCGCCCCGATATTCGATAACCCCCTCCTTTGGCCTAGTCCAAGAAAGGACGTTCCGCGCCGTTGGGGTATTTTCTAAGGATGCGACGTTGGCTGATCCCTTTACTGTTCTGTTTTTTGATGACGCCCGCCTGGGGGCAAAGCGATACCGAGAGCCTGGACCCTGCGGCTTTCGCTCACGCCTGGCGGCTGTACGCGGTATACGAATCGAGCCCGTACCAGTTAGAGCAGGCGATCCGTCAGAACCCGCAGCTGGCCCAGCGGGCCTTCCTGTCCACGCTGAGCTACACCTACGAGCTTTACGAAGCGGGGGACTCCGATCTCGAGGACGCTTTCGAATTCGCGGTCGTCTTGGCTCAGCTGCTGGGCAGCACGATCGGGGATACGGTGCCGGCGCAGCTGATACGGATGCTGAGCGCTGAGGATCCGGGGACGGTGCAGACTTTCGAGCAGTACGCGCGTCAGGTCGGTTTCGGAGCGGGCTCATCGTCCACCGGCGGCCCCCCGGGACAGGACGGTCCGGCGGCCGCCTCCGGAGGCCCTCCGACCGTGGCCGAGCAGCCGGGCGGTTCCGAGCTTCAGGTGGAGGACGCAGAGAGCGCTGTTGCGCTGGTCATCAAGATCTTTCGGATGATGATGGCGCTGATCGTTAACGACCCCGAGCTGATCCTGCAGGAGATCGACACCTATTCCGAGGTCGAGCGAGCGCTGACCCCCCAAGTGTATCAGCTTCTGGCCGAGCAGGGTCAAGAGCTCGAAGAGCTCAAGAATTTAGCCGAGCTGGCTCGCTTGGCGACGCTGGCCGAGATCGGTCTGCTCGAAGAGTTCGAGAAGGAGGCGGCCGGCAAGCTCGAGAGGCTCGAAGACAACTCCGATCGCGTCAGCATTCTTCTGGTCGCTTTCCGGTCGGCTTTGCGCCAAGGGAGACTGGATGAAGCCCGCCGTCTGTCGGCTCGGATGCAAGAGCAGGAGAGGACCTCCGAAGGGACGTTCTCGCCGCTGCTCAGCTTCGCTATCGCCACCGGTCGCGTCCAGTTCGATCAGGCCGAGGGGCAGCTTCTCGACAACCAGGCTTTTCTGGCCCGGGGGGGCCAGCTCTGGTCTAAGCTAAATAGCTACGATCCCAAAGTCGAGGGTGCGGACAACGCCGAACTGGGAGACCTGACGACCTTCTTGAAGTACTGGGCCGATGAGTACCGCGCCCGGGGGCTGTGGGAGGGAGACCTGCTGGAAGGCTATCTGCGACTCCTCGGTCGCTGGGAGGCGGACGGCGTGAAGCTGATCACCGCCGTGAACCCCGAAGAGAAGCCGGAGGAGCTGCTAGAGCTGATGGCTTTCACGCTGGCCATCTGGGACCAGCGCCTCTATCTGTTTGAATCTTACCTGGCTCAAGAGGGCGCTAACGCCGACCTCGCTGGGATTCAGGCAACGCTGGTGGGCATCGGCGAGTTCGTCGAAAGTATCCGGAGTTTAGACTTCAATCTCGACCGACCCGGATTCCCGGAGGTGGACTACGGGCGATCCAGCCTAGTCATGGAGCTGCAGGCTCGCTCGCATCTGCTGCAGGCGCGAGTGAGCCGCACCGACCAAGGTGAACGTCTTCGGTCGGCCGATGAGGCGAGGCGCTTTCTGACCGGGTCGAAGAACCCTTACATCCAGATCGGTTACCTCTTGGAGCTCGGCGATCTGTATCGCGAGCTCGGAGCTCACGGCAAAGCCGTCGAATGCCTCCGGGAAGGGCTCACGCAAGCCGAGCGGTTCGGCTACGGCGAGCAGGAGATGAAAGCCAAGGTGAAACTGGCTTCCCTGCACGCCTCCTTGGGCGAGTGGGAAGCGGCTAACGGCTACTCGAGCCAGGTCCAGGCGATGCTGAAGGAGTCGCTGAGCCGACCGGCCGTCGACCCTAGATTAGCCCAGCAGATGCTGCAGGTCTCCGAAGAGTACACCCAGGTTTCGGTGCAGTCGAGGTTGGCTAACGACGAGCCCCTTCAGGCGCTTCAAGAGCTGGTCGAAGGTCAGCAGATGCAGGCCGCTTCGATAGGGGTGGGCGTCGGAAGGGCGGTCCGAGTTCAGGCCGTGGAGGTGGATAAGCGTAGGAGCGAGGTCGACTCGCTGAGTCAGCAGACCAAACGTCTTCAGACCTTACCGGCTTCGCCCACCCGGGATCAGCTGCTCCAGAAGACCGAGAAGCTGCTCGCCGATACGCGCTCGAAGTTCCTTTTAGAGAGTCGAAAACTGCGAGACGAGTACGCCTCTTTGTACAGTCAGGCGCTGCGCTTCGACCCACTGAACCTGCCGGATGTGCAGAACGCTCTACCCCCGGAGGTGGCCGTGGTGCAGTACTTCCCGGCACCCACCAAGCTCTATATCTTTCTCGTGACTCGGGATAGCTTTCGGTTGAGGGAAGTAGAGATCACCCGGGACGAGCTG
>CAZDLH010000136.1:0-6672 GCA_964505925.1 uncultured Burkholderiales bacterium | reverse complement strand
AGGCGCATTTCTACTACCCTACTTCATCGCGCTGCTGCTCCTCGGTATCCCCATCGGCTGGGCGGAATGGACCATGGGTCGGTACGGCGGCAAACGAGGGTTCCACTCGGCGCCCTTCATTCTAGGCGCTATCGGTAAGAGCCGTATCTTTCGGTACATCGGGGTTCTCGGGGTACTGATCCCGATGTCGGTGTCGTTCTACTACACCTATATCGAAGCTTGGTGCCTATCCTACGCGATCAAGTACGCTAAGGGCGACTTCAACTTCACTCATCTAGGGAGCATCCAGGAGCAGACGGCCCGAGCCACCGAGATCTTCAACGCCACCGTAGGGATGAACAACAACGGGATCATGGTCGACGGCACTATGGAGACCTTCATACTCTGGGTGATCATCATCGCTACCAACATCTACTTAGTCCACCGCGGAATATCCGGCGGGATTGAAAAGTTCTGCCAGTTGGCCATGCCCACCATGGCCATCTGCGCTCTCATCGTATTAGCTCGCGTGCTGACCTTGGGCACGCCGGACCCGGATTTTCCCGAGCGGAACGTGCTGACTGGGTTAGGTTTCATGTGGAACCCCGATTTTACCGCCCTAAAATCCGGTCAGACATGGCTTGCCGCCGCCGGACAGATCTTCTTTTCTCTATCCGTCGGCTTCGGAGTGATCATCAACTACGCCTCATACATGAACCGAAAGAGTGACGTGGTGCTCTCCGGACTGACCGCCACCGCCACCAACGAAGTGTTCGAAGTGAGCTTCGGAGGCATGATCACCCTCACGTCCGCCTTCATCTTCCTCGGGGCCACCGGCACTGCCGCAGCAGCGGCCAGCACCTTCGGCCTGGGCTTCACGACTCTACCAGTGGTGTTCGCCCAGATGGGGTTCTGGGGTCAGGTCGTAGGTGCCATCTGGTTCTTCATGCTGTTTTTAGCGGCCATCACCTCTTCGATCTCGATGTACCAACCCGCCTTGGCGTTTTTCGAAGAGGCCCTCGGTAGGGGGCGCAACACGGCCACCGCATGTCTCGCCACCTTCTGCCTCGTCGGCTCTTCGATGGTGATGTACTACTCCAAGGACCTAGTCTTTCTAGACACCCTCGATAGCTGGCTGGGCACGTTCGGCATCTTCTTGCTAGCCACCGTGCAGCTATTCATCTTCAGCTATATCTTCGGTGTCAAGAAAGGCCTCGAGGAGGCCCATCAGGGAGCACTCCTGCGCATCCCCCGATTCTTCTATCCGGTCCTGCTGGTCATCTCTCCGGCCTTCTTGGTAATCGTCTTCGCCTTCTTCTCCTACGATGCTCTACCGAGCTGGATCGAGGCTGTCGTAACCAGCCCGGAGCGTCAACTGGCGCTCGGGATGACCGGGGTCTTCATCGCCATCTTGGCAGCCATCGTGTATATTGGAGAGAAGCGTTTCCAAGAGCTCGGCGTAGGTCTCGAAGGACGTATTCCCCAAGACGAAAGGAGTTCGTAGAGTGTCGTACGAGCTAAACGCCCAGGGCTGGGCCTTGATGATCCTCAGTATCGCCGGAGTATGGGCCCTCGCTATCTGGTGCTACTACGTACTGCTCACCGCGCCCGAGCCTTCAGACGACGAATAGCCTAGAGGTGACCGACCCCACCCCTAGGTGGGACGCCTTGGTGATCGGCGGCGGAGCAGCTGGCGTTTTCGCCGCAATTCACGCCAAAGAGGCCTCCGCGAACCTCCGGATCGCAGTCCTGGAAGGCTCCGGTAGACCTCTACGTAAAGTAGCGATCTCTGGAGGGGGGCGCTGCAACGTCACCCACAACGTCCACGACCTAGAACAGCTCCTGGCTTGCTACCCCCGCGGCGGACCCAGACTGCGGCCGATCTTGGAGCGTTTCATGCCCGAGGACACGGTCCGTTGGTTCGAGCGTCGAGGTGTGCGCCTAAAGAGCGAGCCCGACGGACGGATGTTCCCCACTACCGACCGTTCCGAGACCGTGGTCGACACCCTTCTCGCCGAGTTGCACCGTCTGCGAGTTCCACTTATCACCAACGAAAGGGTGCGCAGACTCGAACACGTTCCCGGTTCGGAGTATCCCTACCGGATCGTCACCAAATCCGGAGAGCAGCAAGCTCGAAGGGTGCTCCTAGCCACGGGCGGCGGTTCTAAGGGCCCCGAGTGGCTCGGGCGCCTTGGCCACCGCACGGTAGCGGACGTTCCGTCGCTATTCACCTTCTGCAGCACCGACCCGCTACTGGCCGAGCTTTCGGGCGTCTCCTGGGGGCCGGTCCGCTTGACCCTACCGGGGAGACCGACCCTAGTGAGCGAAGGCTCCTTCCTGATCACCCATTGGGGGGTAAGCGGCCCATCCGTCTTAAAACTCTCAGCCTTCGCCGCTCGGACCCTGTTCGACCTCGAATACCGCGCCGACTTGCTCTGCGACTGGCTTGCGACCTACACCCCCGAGGAGCTGAGAGCGCTCCTGCTCGACCCCGCCCTGCAAGAAAAAACGTTGGGTAACCTACGGCTTCCCCCGCTACCCAAGCGATTCTGGAGGCGGCTCTTAGAGCGGGTAGACCTGCCCGCCACGCGCACCCTTCGCAGCCTGAGCGGGCAGGAGGCCGAGAAGCTAGGGAAAGCGCTCAAGGCGTTCCCCCTCCCCATCGCAGGGAAAGGCGCCTTCAAAGAAGAGTTCGTAACCGCCGGGGGGCTCCCCTTAACCGAAGTGTACCCCTACACTTTGGAAAGCCGACATCTCCCTGGGCTGTTCGCTGCCGGCGAACTGCTCGATGTCGACGGGATCACTGGCGGATACAACTTCCAAGCAGCCTGGGCTAGCGGCTACATCGCCGGGTTCGGCTTGGCTACGGAAGCCTAGAGCCGAGCGGTCGCCCCCGCTAAGGCCGCCGAAAGGTTCAGTCGACCTGCCCCCTGAGCCGTGTAGGGCGAAGAAGGCAGCCGTTCGGCGGTCTCGATCAAGATCTCTTTGATGTCGTTGTGCGTCAGAGCAGGATTGACCTGCAGCATCAGAGCCGCTGCACCGACCACCATCGGAGCAGCCTGGCTGCTCCCGGTGAGCGCGACGTAGCGCGCCGTCTCTTGCAGACCCGTTGCGTACCTCGAATCCTTCGCTAAAGGCGCCAACACTTTAGTCCCCTCGGCGACGAGATCCGGCTTCCCGCTGCCCTCAGCCCCCCGACTCGAGTTCTCCCAGACGACGTCGTCCTTGCGGCTCGGCGTCCCTCTATCGTCGAGACTCCCCACGGTGATGATCTTGGGGGACACCCCAGGGCTACTGACCGTCGATGCGCAGACGCGATCGCGACACTCGTTGCCGGCAGCGGCCACCACCACCAGTCCGGCGTCCACCGCTCTCTCGGCGGCCTTCACGAACTCGTCGTCTTCTGGCGGCGTCTTCAGTTCCGTGCCCAACGAGAGGTTCAAGACATCGATCGAATACTTTTCTCGATTCGCGATGACCCAATCGATCGCTTGTATCGCCTGCTTCTCGTTGGCGATACGGCACGCTACCAAGTCCACACCCGGAGCGATCCCCGGAACCTCCGTATTCTGGCCGGCGATGATGCCCGCCACGTGAGTGCCGTGACCCTTCGGGTCGTACGGCTTCCGACGATTGGAAGTAAAATCACGAAAGCGTTTGATCCGCTCACCGAGATCCGCATCGGGGTCCACTCCACTATCGATCACAGCGACCGTCACACCCTCTCCGGTGATCCCTTGATCGTGGGCTAAGTTCACGCCTTCCGGCCTCGACAACCACTCGAACGGCTGCCGGGTCAGACCGTCAAACCTCACGATGTCTGCGGTATGACTGTCGATCGTGGCTCCCTGCGAGGTAGGGCTACTCGAACTCTGCAGATCGTTACTAGCATTCCGGGCGTACGCTGCTCTCTCTCGAAACAAAGAGCTCTGGGCGGGTGCGATGTTCACACTCACAGAGTAAAGGAACCGACTCAAAGACATGTTTCAGACATGTAAACCTACCTGCCGATCGCCCCCTCACCCCTCCGTGAACCGCCCCGCTTCACCCGGTGGGGACCTCCCTCCCAACCCCCGCTAAGCCTGAGTAGAACGGACCTCGACAAGGATCGGACTATGGAGTACCATCGGTCGATGTCGAGATTCCTGCGAGAGGTTCGAGAGACCCTAGTGCTCGGTATCCCGATGGCCGGAGCCCAACTCTCAGCCATCGCGATCAACGGTACCGACGTGGCCATGGTCGGACGGCTCGAAGGCGACGCCTTGGCCGCCATGGCCGTAGGCCAAGCCTCCTTCGGCCTGTGCCTCTCCTTCGGCATCGGGATCGCCGCCGCCGTCAATCCGTTGGTAAGTCAAGCCTACGGAGCCAAGAAGCCCGATGGGATCGCCAGAGCGGTGGCCCTCGGCGTTTGGGCTGCTCTCATCTGCGGGATTCTCTCCTGGGTCGTACTGTATCCCATCGACCGGGTCTTCGAACTGCTCGATTACCCCGCAGGCATGGCTCTTCAGGCCACCGAGTACACCCGCGCCGCCATGCTAGGCCTACCAGCCGCCTTCGTCTACTTCGCTATCAAGAACTATCTCGACGGCACATCCCGGCCGAAAATACCGTTCATGGTCGCCATCGTCGCCGTGGTGGTGAACGCCTTCGTCGACTACGCCCTGCTGTTCGGCCACTTCGGGTTTCCTAAACTAGGCGTTCAGGGCGCCGGCTTCGCGACCGCCACTGTCTATACGTTCATGGCGCTCACTCTCATCGCCGTCGGTTGGAAGCGCGAATTCACCACTGCCCTTTTCCGCACGACCGCTACCGGATGGCGCGAATTTCTCGGGGTCGGGCTACCGATCGCTGGCATGATCTGCTTGGAGGTCGGAATGTTCGTCATGGCGGCCCTAATGATGGGTCGCATCGGTACCGCCGAAGCCGCAGCCCACCAGATCGTCCTCACCTGCGCCTCCATCACTTTTATGATCCCTTTAGGTATCTCGTTTGCTGGAGCCACTCGGGTCGGGCAGGCCATCGGAGCCAAGAGGTTCGCCAAAGTGAGGCTCGCCGGACTCTCCGCCATCGCGGTGGGAGTCGGCTGCATGACTCTTTCTGCTCTAGCCTTCCTCACCGTTCCCAGCGTTTTCATCGACCTGTTCTGGAACCCCACCGAAGGCACCGGAGATTCGACCCGCTTCTACGCCACCCAGCTCCTAGTCATAGCAGGAGTTTTTCAGCTCTTCGACGGCCTCCAGGTCACGTCCAACGGAGCCCTCCGGGGGATGACGGACGTGAAGATCCCCTTACTCATCGGTACCTTCTCCTACTGGGTGGTCGGGCTCAGTTCGGCCATCGGGCTCGGACTGTACACCGATCTCGCCCACCGCGGGGTCTGGCTCGGTCTCCTCGCCGGTCTCGTCTGCGCCGGGACCTCCCTCTTTATCAGATTCCTCATTCTGAGCCGACGGCTGCGAACCGATCGCGCTTTCCGTGCCCGAGTGACGACCGCTGCGGCCGCTGAAACGGCCTAATAGGTCAGGGTCGGCGGCAGGACCGAAAGCCACAAAGACAAACATTCGTACTATGCAGTACCTCCCCAGTTTTCTTTGCCATATTATCGACTCTGTAGCCTTTCGCAGCGATCCCGTAGACTGGCGACAGCCTTGGAACGACTGGAAAGAACAGTACCAAGAGTATTTCGAGCGCGAGAGCGATCACGCGTTGAGCGACGAAGACCAGCAGCTCATCGAGAACCTCCCGCCAATGCTGAGCCAGCTCGACGACGCGGTCCATAGAGCCTTCGATGGCCAAGGAGACTTGGAGCATCTGGTAGACAGAGCCCTCACTTTTTTTCAAACCCACGACGCTTTTTATGAGGCCCGGGAGAAGAGGTACTTCGTCGCCAACCAGTCCCTCGATCGATTCCTCAAAGCGGGGGTCGCCCACCTCCAAGGTCGCGCCACCTACGAGGCGGTTCAAAGGAGAGCTCCCGAAGCAGCTCTCGCTGTCTCGGTTCTAAGCGACCTGTATATGGACACCGAAGCGAGCCTGCCCGAAGAGCTCAAGAAAGGGCTTCTCGACGGCTTCGCTCGAGCCCAGAAAGGTTTCGGCCTGCTCGCCGCTGAGGAAGAGACCCTCCCCTCGGAGATCCTCGAAGAAGCCCTCTTCGAGATCCGTAGCGCGGGCGAACTCCTCGAGCATCTGCCCACGCTAGTCAGACGGTTCGAAGAGGAGAACTCCTACGCCATCCCGCTGATCGGGACCACCCTGAGCGCCCTCCAGCACCAAGACAGCGAAGAGCTCTGGGAACGACTGACCACATCGGACTTCCCCGCCCTTATAGACCTGTGGGAGCAGCGCCAAGACGGATGGCTCCTTCACCCGGAGGCCGCACCCATTCTGCTAGAGGACGCCGCCCATCTCCTGTCGGCCCTATCGGCTCAGCTCGAATTCGTTCCCCCTCCTGAGAACGCGGACCAGTTCTGGACCACCGTCGAGCAGCTCGAGGAGGTCTTTCTCCAGATGCAGGATCGGACCCTCGAGCTCGAAGAGCTTCAAGCTTCACCCTACTGGCCTGAAGCCCAACTGATCCTCAATATGCTTCGAGGGGGGGCTCCCATCTACGCCGCGCGCACCCTCATCGACGGGGTTCGTGCAGCGGTGGCTCCAAAAGTTATCACCGAGGTCTCGAACCTTCTCGAGCAGCAC
>CAZDLH010000135.1:0-6691 GCA_964505925.1 uncultured Burkholderiales bacterium | reverse complement strand
TCAGCAGTCCACCGCTTTGGCTTTGGGCTTCTGCACCGTCGCGGTTATGGCGGTCGGTGTTTTCCCCTGGCTGCTCTTCGACTGGCTCCATCACATCGGGTTCTAAGAGCAGAGCGGTTCCCTCCTCTGCGGCTCTCGCTCCTTCGCCCTTTTCGTAGAGGCGAGGGAGCGATTTTTGTTTAGGGCTCTTTGCGCCGAGCGGGGTACGGCAGTCGATCCGTTCAGCTCGGTCCTATCCCGAGCGATACTGTGGATTCGGCCGTGGGTAAGCTCTCGACGAACGAGGAGAGTGTAGGCGCTGTGGCCAGGAGCTAACTTTTAGGAGACTCCAGCCCTTTCGCCGTGCCCATCAGGATAGCTACCCATCTGAGATCGTCGCTGTTCTCTAGCAGGATCTTGACAAGCATCGTGATCGGGACCGACAGGAACATCCCGATCGGGCCCCAAGCCCATCCCCAAAAAACTAAACTCATGAAAACGATGAGGGGGCTCAGGCCGAGATGACGGCCCATCAGCGTCGGTTCAAGAAAGTTCGAGACCGCAGTATTCACGAGAATATAGCCGACCGCTAGGAGCGTTGCGGTCAGGAACGGCTGAGTGATCAGACTCAATAGGATAGCAGGGATGGCGGCGACGATCGACCCGACGACCGGAATGTAGTTCAAGACGAAGGCCATAAGACCCCAGAGCACCGCGAACTCTACGTTTAGCAAGTAACAGACCAGCCCTATTAAAAGCCCGGTCAGGCCGGAGGTGATGGTCTTTACGAAGAGGTACCTCTGGACATCGTCGGTCACCTTCTCCAGGCGTCCAACGTCGACGGTGCCGGAGAGTGCAGCCCGGAATTTAACGCGATAGTCCGTCGCCTCCAGAAGCAAGAAAACGAGGATGACGACCGCGGTGGCTAAAGAAGAGAAACTGCGAGCAAAACCTTGGAGAGCTCCGCCGGCGAGCCCCATAGCCATCCGTTCATCGATGTGAGATAGGCGCGACGGCAGTTCGTAGCCGTAGGCGTTGAGACGGGTCTGGACCTGAGCGAAGAAGGCTTCGGCGTCGGCCCGGTACTTGGGAACCTCTTGGGCTAAACTTTCGAACGACTGGACTGTGAGCGTTCCGAGTAGGAAGAGGACGCCGGCGAATAGAGCGGCCACCAGCAGCGCTGCAATGGGGCCTGGAACCTTCCGCTGTTGAAGCCACTGAAGGGGCAGCGCGCCAGCGATGGCTACCAGCAACGCGAACAGGAAGGGGGCGAGAATACTCCTCATCTGGACGAGGCCGACCACGATGATGATGGTCGAGGCGGCCCCTACGAGGACCCTGTAACCGGTGAACTTGGGGGCGAGCTTACTTAGCGTAAGTTCGCTGCGACTCGGCGCCGCGGGGCCGGGTTCGGGTCGCTGCTCTTTTCCGGTCTGGGCGTTTTCGGGGGCCATCTCTTGTTCGGCCTCAACACTCATAGGTACCTCTGCTCGTTCGTTTACTCTAAGGGAGACGGATGCCCTTGGCTTCGAGTACTAAGAAACCTTCTCCCGTTTCCTTACTGTCGCTTTCCCATACTAATCCTGCGGCCATGGCGTAGCTGCGATCTGTCCGATTTTCCAGGAGCACGACGTCCCAAACGGAACTTTTGGCTAGCTGCGCTCGAACCTCTCGCAAAAAGAGGTCCGAGCCTTTCCAAGGGGGTGGAGAGCCTAACCCGGTCTGATAGCTGCGAAGTTCGGTGAGGGCTTCGAAGCCGTCTTGGGGGGAGCCGTACCAGACCTGCCCGTGAGAGAGCCACGCGGGTCCTCCGTCCAGGAATCCGGTCATCAGATTACCGTAGCTACGTATGCGGTGAACGGGAAGGAGACTACTGGGGAATCGAGCGGCGAGGTAGTCCTGGACGCCTTTGCGATCCCGAAGCTGCGCCAGTAGAAAGTCGCTTCCCCGCCAGTGCAGATAGACGAGTTCGGGTCCGAGAAGCTTCGATGGAGCCAGCTCTACTTCCGGCTCCCAGTGGTCCCATTCCCGGGAGAGCTTCTCTAGGCCCTCCTGGGTGAAGGTAAATCTTTCGAAATTTATCCAGACCAGCCGCTGGCTGTCGGCCGGAACCTGTCGGAGCAGGTTCGGTTCAGGGGAGGCAGCCGAGAGAGAGAGAAGTTCGGCCGGGAGCTCGACGGACAGCGGGCCCGACCATACTCTAGGAGAAGCGGGCGATTGGTATAGGTCGGTTCTAGCGCGAACCCCTTCCCGACTTAGGGTTGCACTGGCCCGGGCCCCCGCGCCCGCCTCCGAAGTCCGGCTCCGAAAGTTCGAGTCCGCGCGTCCGGTGAGATCGCTTCGAGCCAACGACCAGACCAGCGCTTCATTTCCGAGGGCATTCTGGAGGGGTGGTGTCTTAGCGCCCAGAAGTTCCTCGCCCAGAAGTTCTTCTAAGGGGGCGTGCCAAGCGCGGTCTAGCGCTCGGAGGTCCAGATGGACTTCCCAACCTCGGTTCACCGCGAGGCTCGAACTGGCGGGGGCGACCCCGTGGAACGATCGCTCGATCCGCCAGGTTAGGGACCTCGGTCCCACCAGCAAGAGCGCTGCGGTAAGGGCCGCTAGCAAAAGTGGGGGTGAGATGCGTCTAGACCGGGGATTCACGGGGGTCCGTTCGCCGATAATCTGCAGGAGTACTGCTTTTGCTAGATGGGACTGTTTAGGGAGGTCATAACTCTCTAGTACAGGGATCGAAACGTCTGATATGATGAGTACGTGATAAGGTGCAGAGGGGGGTTCGCCCTTATATACCTACTTCTACTGAGCGCCGTCATCGCCATCGTGTTGGTGGCTTTGCTCAGCGTATCCCAAAGCCAGATCCACCAGAGCCGACACGCCCGTGATCGGGCTCAAGCGTTGTTGACGGCTGAATCTGGGCTGGCCGTAGTGATCGCGGAACTGGAGAGGGATAGCGGTTGGAGCGCGGGATTCGATGGGAAGGCTCTGCCCGGCGGATGGGGGAGCTACAGCGCGGTCTTTTCTGGGCCGACGACCAGTAGCGGAACCGTCTGTATCAACAACCTGATGGGCGACGTAGCAGTGGATAGCTACCACGGTCCGGGAACGGTGCCCCCCCGGAGCGCTCTGCTGGTCGTTACCGGAAAAGCCGGTATCTCGGAGCGAACCATCGAAGCGCTGGTCGTCTCGGGTAGCAGCCTCCCGGAGGCGGTGGCGGTGGCTGCCTCTGGACGCATAGACCTAAGGGGGAATGCAGAGGTGACAGGGGTCACCTCGCTACTCGATCCGACGCCTATGCCGGTGCTGGTTCACTCCAACGACGAGGAGCAAGGCGAGATGGTCGCCTACGCTCCGAACGGGCTGGGCGATATCCTCGTCGTGGACGGGAGAGTCACCAGTAGCTCCCAGTCCCCGGCGTCCGTCTCCATCAACCTGGCTTCGCCGGCCACGGTCGACTCGACCCAGAGCGGGGTGGCACCGAAGATTCTGCCGGACATCAATATCGAAGCGATGATCGCAGATCACAGCGATAGTCCGGGACCGCCCATCCCCTCTGGGGGGACCAGTATGACGTTTGTCGGGAACAACTACTATCCGGGCGATCTGGTCATCGATGGGGACGTAACGCTCGAGGATAACGCCCGTCTGTTCGTTCGAGGAGACCTGAGGATCAACGGCTCGATCAAGGGAAACGGTGCGCTGGTAGTCCAGGGGAACACCGATCTGCACGGCAGCGCGGATGTGATCGCCGGTGCCGACGACTACGTTTCGATTCTGGGCCGAGGTCACGTGGTGCTCTCCGGCTTCGAGGGGGCCGCTTTCATGGACTCGTTGGTCGCTACGGATCCGCTCGCGGCCGAGCACTGGGAGGATACCCAGTGGGCCGTCCGGGAGATCCAGGAGTACCTCGACCAGCACTCCCATCTCAACCCGTACGAACTGAGTAAACAGTTTGTGGCCGACGACGCATATCTCGACCCGGTGATGACGGTGATCGCTAATCACTATCCCGAGGCGCCCGACGGTGTTGGCCGAAGCCGGCACCTCAACACCAGCGGGTACTTCATGAGCCGCTTCGAAGGGGGAGCGCCCGGCTCCACGGAGGCCTTCTTGCATTCCCGGTTTCAGCAGCTCGACGACATATTTAGAGTCTGTCACGACGACCGTTCCGGTGAGACAGCCCGCAGGCATAGCACCGAGCTCGTAGACAGCTTCGACCAGTACGACCCCGCTCTCGACGGAGGGCTCTTCGATTCTATCCAGAGCTGGGGGGAGGTGACCACTTCGGCTAGGGCGGAGGTGCTCCGAGAGATCGTTCAGGTCGTAAGGCGCTTCGACTACGATCGTCTCGGGTCTGCGGAGTTCAAGGGCTACGTCTACACGAGCGGCTCTCTGGTCGTGAAAAACGATCTTAAGATCTTGGGGGCCGTAGTCGTGAACGGACGGGAGAGTCTCGGCCCTACCATCGTGGATGGTCGCACCTACGCTCCAGGGGAGCTCGCGTTTCTCGACGACAGTCGGCTCACCTACGTCGATGAGATGGTCCGCGGGGGGTTCGAGAACCTCCTAGGGGCTGGAAAGCTCGACGTGCGTCGGTGGGTCGCTAGATGAGGGCGAGCTCCCGCGCGTTCTCCCTCCTGGAGATCGTCTTGGCTTTAGCCCTCTTTACAGCTCTGGCTCTGTGCATCTTCTTGCTGTTGACGAGCGGGCTGAACCTGCTCTCTTTTGCGGAGCGCTCGAACGTCGCAAATTCGCTCGGGATCGAGATGACGAGTCGCATCTTGGAGCGAGACGTAGAGCTGACCGAGGGTGACTTCGACGGTCGTGTGCTGACCCCTCAAGAACACGGCTTCCCGCCTTCGCCGTATCCCGTGAAGACGCTCGGCCGAGAGTACCGGTATCGGGTCGACGTCAAAGCCCACGATGAGCGCCTCTGGCTGGTGAAGGTGGAGGTGTACGAAGACGATAGAAGAGCCGCTTCGCTGGAGATGCTGACGCTCCGATGAGAACGTGGTGCAGGCACAGAGGGGTTACCCTGGTCGAACTCACCATCGCAGGGGGGCTGTTCTTGGTCCTCACAGGGCTCTTGTTAGCCGGCCTGAGTCGAGGTGTTCAGAGTTGGATGCTAGGCGATGAGCGCTCCTCGCTCTTGGATGAAGCCCAGTCGCTCGTCGACGACATCAGCTGGGAGCTCGAGTCGTCCCATCTGGGCGGCGTCGATATCCAAGAGGAGCCGGGGATCTTCACGTTTATCAGCCCCTTCGGGACCAGGGAGAGCACCGACCGCAACGAGATCAGCGTCGATGCCTCCAGCGGTCTACTGCGCTGGGCAAAATATGTGGTCGTCTATCACGATGTGGCCGCATCGAAGCTCTATAAGGTCGAGCTTCCGATCTCCTCCGGTTCCTCGGCCACGGCCTCCCCCCAGCCGCTTTCGGCGGTGGATATCGGCTTCGGCATCCGCCCGTTGAGCCACTATGCTGCGGATGGGCGAGAGGTCGCATCCAAGGTCGAGCACTTCTCCGCTACCCGTTCCAGTCGATCGGTGGAGCTGGTGGTCGGGGTGCGCAACGAGCGAGATCAAGAGTTTTCCTACTCGACAGCGATCCTAGTACGAAATTAGACGGGAGAGGACGATACGGAGAGTACGGCCGAGATCCTGTGCGTAAGAAAACCGTGAGAGGAGGAGGCAGGATCTGGGAAACGAAGCTTCGCACGAGGTACCTATGAGCAGATTTTGCGATAACTGTGGGGCTGCACTCAAAGAGACTGCGAAGTTCTGTGGTCAGTGCGGCCATCGAGCGACCCCTTCCCAGCCCGCTCCGCCGGTGAGTCCGGTCGTGCCGGCCAGGGATAGCTTCGGACCGCCCGCTATGGGCTCGGTGCCCGATCAGCCTCCACCACCCCAGTACTGGGAGTCCTACGACTACCCTTCAGTGGATCCGAAGTCTCCCCGGGACTGGATCGAAAAGAGCGAGAAAGGGCCCGAGGCGTCGCGGGATGTGCCCACCCCGAAGTTTCGGCCTCAGGACGCATCCCGGCCGCTCCCACCTCTGTCTTTCGGAGGGAGCGCACCGCCTCCAGCGGCCAGAGAGAAAGCCCGGGAGATCGCCCGAAGTTTCGCTATCTCGGCGGCCGGTATCGTGCTCGTTCCCCTCCCTTTTAGCGATCTGGTATTCCTGATGCCGATCCAGACGGCTATGGTGCTCTCCATCGGAAAGGCTTACAACGTAAAAGACCCACCAGAGAAGACCTTGGCGCACATCTCCGCTGCCTGCGGAGCTTCCGTCTTCGGGCAGATAACGACCCTCTTCGTGGCCAATCTGATCCCGTTCATCGGTAAGCTCATTTCGGCGCCCTTCGTGTATGGGTGGACCTACGGACTAGGGGAGGTCGCCATTCGGTACTTCGAAGCGCAAGGCCAGCTTCAGGGAGATGAGCTCAAGGAGGTCTTTAAAAAGGTCTCCCGAGACGCCACCCGAGCCTTTCGTAAAAAAGAGGTACGAGGGGCCGACGAGAGCTTTGAGCACCTCAGGCAGCACCTCCCCCCCGAGGAGTATGAGAAGCTCAAGAAGCGTTTCTCGTAACAATTTCCAGAACTTAAGGTGATGCCGATGAGTTATCCCGTTCTACTTCTAGAGTTGGAAGGCAAGGTCCGCCGGGAGCTTGCAGATGAGGGTTTAGGTCAGCCAGAAACGGTAGAGCTCTTCGCTAG
>CAZDLH010000134.1:0-6731 GCA_964505925.1 uncultured Burkholderiales bacterium | reverse complement strand
AGGCTCGGGATCGCGACCATCCTCGAAGAGATCGACTTGTGCCGTCGACTCGGACGACAACATCTCTACTTAGGCTTTTCTAACCGACAAGCCCCCACTATGCGTTACAAGGATCAGTTCTCGGGCTTGGAGATCCTACTACCCGAGCGGGGCTGGGTCCCGGCTCGGTCCACGGACAGGGCCGAACCCGAAAGAGAGCCCGGACCGCACCGCATCGAGAGGCGCGATCCGGGCGAAGAGTCGGCTACTTACCCAGCAGCTCTACCTCGAAAATGAGAGTGGCGTTAGGGGGGATCACCCCTCCCGCACCGCGCTGTCCGTAGCCCAGATCCGAAGGGATGGTGAGTTTGCGCTTCTCGCCCACCTTCATTCCAGCCACGCCTTCGTCCCATCCGGGGATGACTTGGCGCTGCCCCAAACCGAACTTGAACGGCTCGCCTCGGTCTACGCTAGAATCGAACTTGGTTCCGTCGGTCAGCCAACCGGTATAGTGAACGGTGACCGTGTCGCCGGCGTTGGCTACCGGGCCGTCTCCAGTTTTGAGCACTTCGTAGGTGAGTCCGCTCGCGGTGGTGACCGGCTCGGCTTCAGCTCCGCCGGCTCCGAAGACCATCAGCCCGCATAGGGCCAGCGCGCTCAGACAGGTTCTAAATTTTCTCATTAAGGATCCTCCTTGTACTGGTTGCTCCAGTGCAAGCCCCTTTCGTAATGAAACATCCATGACCTGTCCTCGCTCTAGGTCGATTCGGAAGACGACTCCCCCCGAGGCGACATCGGTAGAGACCCGCTCTGGACGCTCCCATCGAACCGGTCGAACCGGTCGAACGGCGACCTAGAACTTCTGATAGAGTTCGTCGGTCTTCGCCGCACAGATGTAGTCGTTACGGTGCAGACCCTCTATCTTGTGTGTCCACCATTCGACCGTTACGCGCCCCCACTCTAAAAGGAGCGCAGGGTGGTGGTCTTCGGACTCGGCGAGGTCGGCCACCTGGTTGGTGAATCGAACGGCTCGCTCGTAGTTCTCGAACTTAAAGCTGCGGCTCAAGCGTTCGATGCCGTCGACCTCCCGCAGCCCCCAGTCGGGGATCTTCCTCCCCAACAGATTCCGCTCTTCTCCCTCTACCCGGGGAGCGCCGATCTGGCAGGCTTCACATTTTTCAGAGATCAAGTCACTCATACCTAACACTTCTGGTGAGAGGCGAGCGCCCCTTCCCTAGAGGTTGAACTCGAGGGCTTCGGCGTCGAACCGATAGAAGGAGCTGGAATCGACGATGCGCCGACTCTCCGGTCCCGAAGGGATGCGCAGCGCCTCCTCGAGCGAGATCCGGAGCGTCGCCCCCGTCTCGGTACGGCGGTAGGAGATCTCGGGGTCGCTCCACGAGAGACCGTTCGGCGGTGTTAGACCGAGCCTCTGCAGATCGGAGAGCCGTTCGGGAAATTCGTCGAAACGGCTGCGATAGGCCATCAACCCGCTCGTGAAGTAGAGTCCTACCAAGCGATCCCGGGAGAATGCGCAGGTGGCTACAGCCCTCTGCAGATTGGGCGACTCCACCGCAGCGTAAAGGAAGGTGCGCCCCGTCAACCAGTCCCAGAGGCTAAACTCGAAGGTCGTGGGTAGCTCCTCGATCCTCTGAGCCTCGAGCTTCTCGAGGATCTCTTGCCCGGATTGGCGGATCAGTCTGCGCTCCCTTTCCATCATACCCGGCAGAACGGTGAGCCACAGGAGCGGCTGCCGACGGTCGATCTCCCGCAAGAGCTTGAAGTCTCGATTGCGGGCGAACCGTTCGAACAGCGCGAGCTCCCCGAGGACCGAACGGTGGAAGCTATCCTTCGGAGGGATGGTGGACTCCAGCGATCGGGCTAGCAGGAGCCATTCGGCGCCCGAGAGATGGAACCCCGGCTCGAGCGACTCCACCATCGCCTCAAAAGCCATACTCTGGAGCGTCACCCCCTCGAGCTGGGCCGAGATGAGGCTTTGATCGATGAGGCTCCGACCGACGAACAGTAGCGATTCGAAGGACCTCAGCGCGTCGTTGGAGTCGCCCACGGCCAGTCGGTGCTGTCCGTAAGCCACCAAGGCCCGGGCACTCTGGCGCATAGCTTGTACCCGCGGGGTGCGGGACGTCTTTCGCCAGGCCTCCCGGGGAACGACGAAGTTCGGCGCACCCCAGGCCCCGATCAGCTCTTCGAACCAGGGCTGGAAGCGCTCCAGCGCCTCTTCGAGGTGCGGGTCTTCCGACCGAGTCCGAGAGACCGCCCGCTCGAGGACCCCTTCGCCCGTCAGATGGAAGAGCGCCAAGGCTTCCACGGCTTCGCCCGCGGAGTCGGGCTCGACCCCCCCTGCCGGTGACCAATAGGGATGGAAAGCGGCATTGAGATAGCCGTTCTGGGTCGGGTCTTCGGCCGTTTGCTGCTGCTGTTCAAAACGCTGCTCAACCTGCATCATGGCCACCGTGACAGCGGCGTCGTCAGACTCCTCTGGCAGCTGGATCCAGATCGCGTAGGTCGCGAGCAGTAGAAAGGTCAGCAGCAACCCTATCTTTAAACAGTGCCGCATGGGGGGGGTCTTTGGCTGTTCGACGGCCCCTCCCTCTTCGCCGCTCCAGCCGCAAGGATTTCTTCTCGTGACCGGGTAGTAAACCCGCTATGATCTCGCCTGAAGCTACGCCTGAAGCTACACCCGAATCCGCTTCTCCATGGACCATCGAGCAGAGCGAAGAGCTGTACCGCATCTTCGACTGGGGTGAACCGTACTTCTCTATCAATAACGAGGGCCACATAACCGTCTCTCCCCAAGGTGATCGGGGCGGTTCGCTGGACCTGTTCGAACTGGTGGAGTCGCTCCAGCAGCGAGCCCTCCAGCTCCCTTTGCTGATCCGATTCAGCGACATACTAGAAGACCGCATCGACCGGCTTCAGTCAGCCTTTAAGCGGGCGGTCATCCGCTACGGCTACAACGGGACCTACCAGGGGGTCTTCCCGGTGAAGTGCAACCAGCAGAGGCACCTCGTAGAAGGGCTCGTCCGCTTCGGCCGACGGCACGGTTTCGGTCTGGAGGCCGGCTCCAAGCCGGAACTGATGATCGCTCTGGCGCTGCTCGATACCCCGGGAGCCCTCCTGATCTGCAACGGATATAAGGACGCCGAGTACCTCGAGACGGCGCTGCTGTCCCAAAGGCTAGGTCATCGCACTGTGATCGTCTTGGAGCAGGCCGATGAGCTCGAGCTGGTGATCGCGCTGGCTAAAGAGCTCAAGATCCAGCCCCAACTAGGGCTGCGGGCCAAGCTGAACATCCGAAGCACCGGCCACTGGAGCTCGAGCGTCGGAGAACGAGCCAAGTTCGGCCTTACAGTACCGGAGATGTTAGAGGCGGTGAACCGGCTCAAACAAGAAGGGATGCTCGACTGCCTCAAGCTTCTCCACTTCCACATCGGCAGTCAGATCTCGGCTATCTCGGTCATCAAGGACGCCCTCCGCGAGGCGGTCCGGCTCTACGTCGAACTGGTAAAACTGGGTGCTCCGATGGGCTTTCTCGATGTGGGCGGAGGCTTAGCTGTCGACTACGACGGTACCAAAACCAACTTTTACGCCTCGAAGAACTACAGCATCCAAAACTACGCCAACGACGTGGTAGCCGCGGTGAAAGAGGGGTGCGAGCCCCACGATGTCGCTGTCCCGACGCTGGTCTCCGAGAGCGGGCGAGCTCTGGCCTCCCACCAGTCGGTGCTGGTCTTCGACGTGCTCGGCTCGAGCGATGTTCCCGATGAAGATCCCGAGCCTCCGGGCGAGGATGAACATCTGGTCCTGAAAAACATGCGAGAGGCGCTCGAGACCCTGCGGGAGAGCAACTGCCAAGAGACCTACCACGACGCCCAGCAGTTCAAGCAGGAGGCCATCAGCCACTTCAACTTTGGCTACCTAGGCCTGGAGGAACGGGCTCGAGTAGAGCGTCTGTACTGGGTGCTCTGCCGACGCATACTGAGCCATATGAGGGCTCAAGATCCAGAGCCCGATGAGCTCGAAGCCCTCGAGAAGACTTTGGCTTCGATCTACTACGTGAATCTTTCGATCTTCCAGTCGGCGCCGGACACTTGGGCCATGGACCAGCTCTTTCCGATCATGCCTATCCACCGCCTGAATGAAGAGCCGTCCCGGCGCGCCACTCTCGTGGATCTCACCTGCGACAGCGACGGTAAGATCGACCGCTTCATCGACCACAAGGATGTCAAAGGCCTCCTTGAAGTCCACCCCTTAGAGCCCACCAACCCGACGGAGACCGGGTCCAAGCGGCAGACCGCGCCGTACCTGCTGGGGATGTTCTTAGCGGGCGCCTACCAAGAGGTTCTGGGGAACCTTCACAACCTCTTTGGCGACACCAATGCGGTTCACATCTCCCTGACCCCCACCGGATATCACATCGAACACGTGGTGAAAGGCGATACCGTCCGAGAGGTCTTGGGCTACATGCAGTACGACGTGGACACCCTAGTCGAAAAGATCCGCCAGCGCTCGGAGCGGGCCCTAGAAGAGGGGCAGCTGACCCTAGCGGAAGCCCAGCGGCTGCTCCGGGGCTATGAAAAGTCGTTGGGAGAGTACACCTACCTCTCGTCGTGAGGTTCGACCGGACAGCCCGGGAGGTTCAGCGGAGCACCGCAAACCCCGGCCAGACGAGATAGGTCAACGAGAGCAGCAAGGGCACCGAGAGCGCCAGGCTCCACAACGGCGCCGTGCGCAGGTTCGAGCCTGCGCAGGCGAAACCGACCCCTAGAACGCTCGCTACCCCCACGAGGTACAGGGTGGCCCAGGCCCCTGCCGCCCCGACCCCCGCCGGGACGAGAGCGGCCAGCCACCACCAGCGCCCCGTGGCTTTCCAGGCCGCCATCGCCAAGCCGACCGCCACCGCCAGATGAAGGTAGAGCGCCCACCCGGGGATCGGTCTCGGGTGTTCCCTGGGCGTCAGAGGCAAGATGTAGTTGGGTCGGCTCGGGCCGTCGGCTCGAAACGGAACGCTGGGGTCGATGAGCGCCTGCTGCTGGCCCTTATTTAGCTTCACCCTGGCAAGCACCGAGATCGGCTGGTCGTATCGCCTAGACAGCTCCCGAGCGTACTGATCGAGCATGTGCGGGTGTCTACCGAGGTCTCGGACCTGTCTACGGTTGAGACCGTAGGTGGCGCCAGGGATACGGACTTTCACCCCTCCTTCCGTATGTCGATAGAAAATGGGTTGGTCACCGGTCTTAGTGCGGAGCATCATCCGCCAAGAGTACCAGTGAGCCCGTTCCGTCCAGCTCGGATCGCCCGGAAGGGTGAAGTGGCGAAGGGGGACCGCTATCTGGATCACGACGTAGACCAACACAAGTCCGAGGAGCGCCAACCGAAAACCGATCCCGTTGGCCACCTCTGAAGTGCGGGCCGGCGGATCGAATCGAGCCGGTAGCCGTAGAATCCGAAGCCTACGCAGTTCGTCCCCGTCGAAAAAGAGGACGGTGCTGGCTATCATCAAGCTCGGGAAGACCCCGATGGAGAAGAGCTGCTGGTTGGCGCAATGAAAGCCTACGAGCAGCGGTACCGCGACCCAGCGCCCCGGCTTCCAGAGAAGAAAAAGCGGGGCGAACAGGTCCAGATAGAGCCCCCCTAAGGAAGCTCCGTAATGAGTGACGTCCGAGGCCAGCCAAGGGAGGTCGAAGCGCTCAGCCCTACGGCCGAACCATAACGAGATCGGTTCCGCCGCCAGCCAGTCCGGCTGGAGCTTAGCCACACCGCCGTAGAAGTAGACCACCGAGATCTGGAACCGGAACAGCCAAAGGTGCCAAGCTGCGGTGGGTCGCCCGGTCTGGCTCCCACCGACGAAGACGAACAGGAGGGCCAGAAGCGACATCAGATAGTAGTGATTATTGTAGCTGCTCTTCTCCAGCAGCCACAGATAGGAGAACCCGATGAGAACCAGAGCTGCCCCGAGGCGCGTCTTCACTCCGAAGAGCACCATCAGCGCTCCGAGCGCCGCCGAAGCTACCAGTAGACAGAAGAGATCGACGGACAGCTCGGGGAGCCACAGCAGCTGCTTAAAACGAAAGGTTGTGTCGTAGAGTCGATACCAGAACCTCCCCTTCACGAAGTACTCGAGGAGATAGTAGAGCATGACCCCCCCGTAAGCCACGCGAAACAGCACCAGGGGTAGCGGATCGATGGGAGCGAAGAGCGGCCCTGCGAACCGGAGAACGGCCGCCTTGCATCGGCCTACAGTTTCCTCCAGCTCCTGACCTCCAATCGGGTCGGAGCACCTCGGTCTATCAGGTTCATGAGGTACTCGGCGTCGTAGATCAGTTCGGCGTTCCGAGCCTCGATCGCGAGGCCGCCCCGCCCGTTAGCCTGGGGGTCCTCCCCCAGTTCAGGGGAGCCGCCGTAAGCCACCAGCGCCCCCCGGAGAAAGAGATTCTCGCTGAGGTTGGCCCGGAAGTCTCCCTGACTAAAAAGGACACCAGCGAAAGCTACGTCGCCAGCCGAGAGCGTTCCGAAGCGCGAGGTCCCCTCTCCGAGCCAGTCCGGGAGCTCGGGCGCGATATCCTGGTTCGGTGAATCGTCGTCACTGTCACCATCGCCGTCACCATCGCCGTCACCGTCGCCGTCGCCATCGCCATCCCCGGGCTCCATGCCAGCGTCGGGCTCGGGCTCCATACCCGCGTCGGGCGTGGGCTCCACACCGGCGTCGGGCTCGGGCTCTTCGCTCCCGG
>CAZDLH010000133.1:1658-6731 GCA_964505925.1 uncultured Burkholderiales bacterium | reverse complement strand
CCGTTCGTCGCCGCCGCCGCGACTCTGCTGCGTCGGGGGGGTGCGACCCCTCCCCCGGTGACGATCTCGACTCTAGAGATAGGGATGAGCGCTGAGACCGTGCGCGAACTTCTAGGCCCCCCAGATTTTTCCCGCGGTCACCCGGACCCTTGGCGCTACGAATTCTGGAACCTGGAGCCCACCGACTCCCCCCTGACCGTAGATTTCGACTCGACGGGGAAGATCTGGCGACTGGAAGGCGGGCTCCTGCAGATCGCCGGGGAGCCCCTCCCCCAGGTCTCGCCGGACCCGGTGACCGCCCGGCTGGGCCGTCCACTCCGGTCGACTCCCGGTCTCCACACCACCTATCTTCTCCGGGGCGACGCCCGTCTCATCATCCTCGAGTCTGCACCGGGTCCGACCCGCCCTCTCCTGTATCGAGCCGGAGGCAGGTAGGGATCTCTGCCGCCCCCTTCCTTTTCGTAACAGGAAGCTGTGCTTCGAATGGGAAGGCGCATGGTCATGAAAAAGCGATCATCGCCCTTTCGGGCCAAGCTAAGCGGCTGGGCTTTCGGCCTCGGCCTAGTCGTCTTCGGACTCTCGACCGCCCAGCCGTCCTTAGCCGGGCCACCGCCGTTCGCAGAGCACCTCGTGGCCACCCAGACCACCCGCTACTCCAGCGCGGATCTGATGACCAACTGGGGCTACGGACCGGCCGAGAACGCCTACAACGATCTCATCGTAGCGGCCATCGAGGAGCATTGGGAAGATAAGGACAACCCCCTAGACCCCATCCTCTTCAAAGCCCTGATCGCGGTGGAGTCCTCCTTCAAGAACGACGCCGTCAGCCGCACCGGTTGTGCCGGGCTGGTCCAGTTCACCCCCGACACCGCCCAACGCTTCGGGCTATCGCTCCACCCGGTAGACGAGCGCTTTATCCCGGAGATCGCCATCCCGGCCGGCGTGCAAGCGTTCGCCGAGAAGCAGAAAGTGGTGCTCGAACCGCAGAACTATTTTCAGATCCTCTTGGGGTCTTCGGACAGGCAGTGCCCCTTCGGTTCGGTCGTCTACCAAGCGTACAAGCGGCTGGGCACCCCCCAAGGCAACGATCTCTTGAGCTTGGGGCTGGCCTCCTATAACGGTGGTGGCGGGACCATCATGCGGGCCATGGCCCGGGCCATCGAGATGGGCAAGAACCCTCTGGACTGGAATAGCCTCGTCGGTACCGGCCCCCACGACTCTCCGCTGTACGCCGCCTGCGAAATGATCTACAAGCACGGCGCCCCTGGAAAGTATCGAGAGATGGCGAACTATCCGGTGAAGGTCTTCCAGCTGCTCAACCAGCACACCGCGTCCCGCTCCGGTTCCAGCGGCGGTTAGCGTTTTTCTCTAGGGCGGAGTCGGAAGGGCTAGAGCCGTAGGCTATCGTATCCTTACCCTATGTGGCCTGTGGATCTTCCCCCTCCGATTCCCATCGCAGCTCCGGCTCCCGAACGCCCACCGAGTTCGGGGTCCTGGTTCGAAGTGGGCATCGTTGCCAACAACAGCGGGCTGCGGGAGACCGCCGAGAAGAAGGCCTTCGAGCAGGCCGCGGAAGAGTTCCAAGGTGCGCTGTCCGACCTCCCCTCGGACCACAAAGCGGCCATCGCTAGGATTCACGAAGAGTCGACCATGGCTGTCAATCAAAGGCGAGAGCAGGGTGTGAAAGCCGACCAGCTGGCCACCTTCGTCGGCAAAGTGATGACCTACAGCCACGAACGCCTACTCCAGATCGAACAGCACGATCCCCAACTCCAGAATCTCAAGCCGGAGTACGACGCCCTGAGCCGGGTCTTCTACGACGGCGATCAGGTGCTCAACACCTATCTGGCTTGGGTGCGCACCGACGACTGACCGAGCTCTAGAACCGCCGTGAGCCGCCGCAGCGGTGTTCCGGTGGGAAGGGACTCCCGAAGCTCCCACCCCGCCTGCCCTAGCAGCTCGCGCAGCTCGACCTCGGTCCGCTCCCGCCCCCCTAAGGTGTGTGCCACGTTCCAGTCCAGGAGCGTGTGCGCCCCCCCGGGGAGGCGTCGCTCTCCCCTCGACGGCAGCACGGCCTCAAAGATCTCAAGCCGGGAATCGGTCGCTGCCGCTCGATGGATATTCCTCAAGATCTCGAGGCATCGAGTGTCGTCCCAGTCGTGCAGGACGTTCTTGAGAACGTAGCGAGAGTACGCCCCCGGGAGCGTCTCAAAGAAGCTGGCCTGGTGATAGCGCAAAGCGAGCTCGGGAGGCGACGCCGCCCCTTCGTCCTTTTCGTGATGAGGGCTGTCCGGATGCAGGTCCAGGACCTCCACCTGCGCCCCGTAACGGCTCATCAAGGCCCGGGCCAAGGTGCCGTCCCCCCCTCCGATATCGAGGATCGTCTCGCCGGGCTCAAGGGGCAGGGATGCGGCTAGATACGGTGCGCAGAACCGGGTGATCTCGGCCATCGCTTCCTGAAACCTTCGGCCCCGGGAAGGCTCGGACGCCAAGCTCTGAAAGAACGGCACCCCCGTTCGCTCCTCGAAACTCACCCGCCCGGCGCCCCAGCCCTGCAAGACCGCCTCCACCGAAAAGCAGTCTCCGTACCAGTGCGAGCCCAACATCGCTGCGAAGCCCCCCCCGCACCCTAGGCTCAGGGCCCGAGTCAGACGCGTCCGGCTCACCCGAGCGCCGTCGAAACACAGGTAGCGGTGATCGTCGAGGACTCGCAGCAGGCGGCTCAGCTCCTCGGCGGGAGCCCGACATCGCTGGGCCAGCTCCCCCAACTCGACCGTCCCCCTGTCAGGGATCCGCTCGGCCAGCTCTAGCTCGCCAGCCACTCCCAGGACACTGACCAACCAGCGCCCTTTGAGGTCCTCGAACAGCACCAGGCTCGACGGCAGCATCCAGCGGCGCAGAGCCATCAGGCCGCGGTCGAGACCCTGGGCCCACTCTAGGGCAGTTCGACGGACCGCGGCTACGGCTCCACCGATCATCGGTCCCTCAGCGAAGCTCGCTCCGGTAGACCACGACCGCTTCCTCTTGGAGAGCCGGACCCACCACCGCAACGCTGGGCTCCCCGCGAAAGGCGTCGAAGACCTTGCGGCAGCTCAGGACCAACCCCCCATCCACGAGATCGGCATAGGTTTCAGCCGGAGCCCCGAAAACCACCCGGCCCACACCTACGCAAACGATGGCGCCAGCGCACATAGCGCACGGCTCGGTGGAGCAGTAGATCGTACAGTCGGCGAGCTCCTCCCTGGTGAACTCCAGAGCGGCCCGGCGCAGCACGTTCATCTCGGCGTGGCAAGTGGGATCGGCGCCGGACTCCCTCTCGGTGTTCTCCCCTTCGAGCAGCACGCTTGCCCCCCGGGCCAAAATGGCTCCGAACGGCCCGTTCCCCTGACGCCCGGCCCCCACGGCCAAACCGAAGGTGCGCCGCAGAAGTCGCTCATCGCGCTCATCTAAGTCATCCATTGAAATCCATCCCTTTCTCGCTGTAGTTCATTGAGGATCCCTTCATATCGGCGGGCGGCGGCTCCGTAGTCCCGTTCGATCACGGTGATACCCGTCTGACCTAGCTGCGAGAGCCCGCCGAGCATATGGAAAACGGCTCCGGTGTGGGTCGAGCTAGAGTAGTGCAGGGCGTTGTAGGAGACTATCTCCATCAGGTCCCGGGGGAGCATACCGTGCAGCAAGCCGCCACCGAAGTGGTCCGACGAGAGATAGACCAAGGGGCGTCCGGTGTCATCGCGGAACTCCCCATCCTCGGGATAGAACCGCCCTGAACTCAAGAGCTGCAAGGTGCGCATGGGAAGCGTGGTGTTCCCTTTGCGCAGGTTGATATCCAAAGCGTAGAGCTCGTCTAGGCGGTCCCCCTGAGCCGGGGTGGCCAGAAAATCCACCTCGTACCGACCCACCACGCCGTCGGCCTGGAGCTGACACCCCACCCGTAGCCCGGCCTCCAGAAGGGCCTGCGCCAATCGGGGCTGGGCGGGAAAGCGGCAGCCAGCGTAGGTCTGACCATCCCGACCGTAAGTGATCTCATCGTGGGTCGCGATCACCTCGACCGCTCCATCGAGCTCGATCCGGCCCTGAACCGAACAGGGGGAGCCGTCGATGTACTCCTGCATGACCCCACCGACCACTCGAAAGCGCTCCCAGTACGACTCCCATGTCTCTTCGCTGTGCGCTAGTCGGACCACCTCGGGTAGGCGCTCGGTCAACCGATTCACGGTCTCATCCCCGTACGGATCGGGGTCCCGGAGCGCGTCTCGGAACATCTCCAGCGGAACCACCGCGTTGCCGAAGCCGGAGAGCGAATAGTTGTGTTTGAGTACAGCCCGGTCTAGATTCGGCTGCCGGGAGGAGAGCGTCACCAATGACTCCACCAACTCACGGGCGTGAAACAGAGAGCTCGCCCCCGCCGGGTGAGTCATCTCGAGAGCCGCGAACAGCTGTCGAGAGCCGGACTTGGTGGCCAAGCGAAGGTGCTCGGACCGGGGGCCGTACAGCGGCACCTGCAGCTCCTCGGCGAGACGCTCCTCGAGCTCGGTAACCGTGTAACAGGAGATGGAGGGGCGCCGCTCCGAGGCCAGCATGCCGCGCAACCGAGCAAGGAGCGCAGGTCGACTCAGTAGCTTTTCAGTGAGGGGAACGCGCGAGTCGTCCGACAACGGGACGAACGTCAAACGGCGGCGGGCGTGGTTGTACGGAACGCCGGGCAGCAGGTGGAGCAGATAGGAGACCAGCGACTCCGGCACCTGACGACTGGTCACCACGATCAGCCGGTTGCTGGGCTCTTTTAAGATGTGCGCCAGATAGAAGATGCGCTCCTCGTAGTTCAACAGCTGTGCACTCGAGGTGCGCCCGAAATAGGGCAAGGACAGCGAAGGGATAGCCAACACCGTCTGCCCGGTGAACCCTCCCCTACCGACCCGGCTCTCGGACTGGAACCTCCGCTGAGCCGCCTGGGAAGAGGCGGCGCCCCCTCTACCGGGTGTCATCGACGATCCTCACCGTGCTGCTCGCCCCAACCGCGCGGCTCTGACTTACCTGCCTCATTCTCGCTCCTATCCGTCTCGCAAACTT
>CAZDLH010000133.1:0-1648 GCA_964505925.1 uncultured Burkholderiales bacterium | reverse complement strand
AATAGCGCCCTGGAACCGGGATCGCGCTAGGGGTCTCGATGGATCCCAAAGCTTTCGGACGAAACTCGCCTGGGCTACCGTTCTCTCTACCCTTGAGTGTTTCCCCCGGCCCGCGGAGGGTATACCGTTCCATAGGGGCGACGGCGACGGTCGTGGCCCGAATGGAGGAGAGATGGCCGCACCCGATCCCCGCCGCGCGGGAGCTCAAGCAGACCGAAAGACGCGTCGCACCATGCTGATGGGGTTTCTGCTCATCTGCTCGCTGAGCGGCGTCATGCACGTGATCATGGTCGAACGCTCGTCGATGCGCCTGCAGCGGTACGAACCGGTCTTCGATGTTCAGCAGGAGCGCCCCGAGGACATGCTCTTGACCGGAGGGGGCTCGATCACCGGCGAGATCGCCGCCACTAGCCACGACCGTTTCTTCGTCCAGGTCGACGGACGGCTCCAGCCGTTCCTGATCGGCGAGCTCGAAATGCCCAAAGCCGGGCGGGTCCTGACCGTCACCTACGTCGGCGGACGCCCTCCCCAAGCCCTGATCCTCTCTGAGCCGGGCTCGGCACCGACGCTGCCGGAGGCGTACGACCTGCTCCACCCCGACGGTCCGGACATCGCCGACCCTGCCGACCCGTCCCAAGACCCGAGCCCGCCGCCCGTCTCCGAAGGGACTACCTCCACTCCCTAAAACGCCCCTAGAGCCAGCTCTCCGGCTTCGAACCGAGCTGCCCCAGCGCATCTTCGGCGGCCCTCACCCCCCAGTACTGCGACTCCTCGAACATCGACATCCCGGCGAGGTCCCCGTGTCCGAAGTGCAGACGCCCCCTACTCTCCCGGGCCCGCTGCGCGTCTGGGCCCCAGATGGTCCCCGGCGTGGGCCCCACCATACCGTGGCCTAAGACGGTCACGTCTAGGCGCTGACATCGCTGACGGATATCGGAGTGCAGCGGCTCTAGCTCTTCGAAGATCCGCTCCACCCAGGTCTCCCAGCGAGCGCTGAGCAGCTCTTCTCGAATACGCTTGGCGTCGCCTGTGGGGAAAGGCCGATACCAGGTCCAGACGGTAGGCTCGAGGAGGCTCCGGTGCAGGTGCTGGTGGGTAGCCACCACATAGCCCAGCGACTCACTCTCCGCGATCACGTTGTCCCAAGCGATATCCCCCGGCGGCCCGAGGTCCGCGGGTGTTCGGTCTAGCAGGAGGTTAGCGGTGACCCAAGGCCGATACTCGAAGCGGCTGGGCGCTTCGTCGCAGAGCAGTCGCGCCCGCAGAAACATCGGCAAACAGAAGAGCCCCACTTCGGCCTCTATCCGTACCCGCTGCCCGCTCTCGAGCTCCAGATAATCGACCTCCACGCCCCGCTCTGAAGACTGGACCGACAGCACGAGAGCGCCGCCCGTCAACCCCCCGGAGATCCCCTCGGTCAGGGCCCGCACCAGTCGCCGGTTCCCCTCCGGCCAGACCAAGACGTTTCCGAGAGGGGCCAACCCGCCCCCGTCCCGACTCGCGAAGTGGTGGAGACCGGCCCACGCCGAGCAGTTCTCCAACGGCAGAGCAAAGTCGTCGCGACAGCCGTACTCGAGGTACCATAAAAGCTCGGGCGTGCTCCAGCCCTGCTGTCGGATGTAGTCGGCGAAGCTCATCTCGTCGAGCG
>CAZDLH010000132.1:4974-6738 GCA_964505925.1 uncultured Burkholderiales bacterium | reverse complement strand
TGGTATGGATCGCAGCCCCGGGACGAAACCGAAAAATGGGGGCCGCATGAAGGTGCGCGATGGAGCTGGTATGCGATGCAAGAGTTCATAGGTACTATAATAGACCGCACCTCAAATTTTGGGGAGACTGTTACACAATCTTAACAAGCTCGAGAGGCGGTCCAGCCCGATTCCATTGAGGCGAAGGGTGCCGGGGAGGCTACGGTCCGGGGGGCAGCGTCTCGTCGGTGGTCGATTCGGGCACCGGCTCTACCTCGAACTCCCGATAGGCTAAAAGCCCGGTCTCCTGGTCCGGGTCGATCAGGCAGACCTGATAGCGACCGGGACCGGTGGGGGCCTCCAGGGTGTAACTACCCGCTTGCACCTCGGTCTGCAAGAGCAAGGCCGTCCCCTGCTCGGAGACCTCGTGGGCTTCCAGCTCGAAAATCCCGATCCAGGCTCGAGGGCCCAACTCAGCGGAGATCACGGTCACCTCGATGGGGGCCCCTTCGAGATATCGCGAAGCGTCGAGCTGCACGTCGGCTTGGAGCCCGATGACCACCGCCTCCGGGTCCGAAGCGATCGGTTCGATCACGTTCTCGGCTACATCCGTGGCCACCGGGACAGGCTCCACGATCCGAGGGCCGGAAGCGTCGGTACGGCAGCCTGTACCGACCAGCATGGCCCCGCTCAGTAAGACCGGGAGCAGGGCGCGACGAATGGGCGAGATGCGGTTTTTCACCGAGCTTTCTTTGCCCATACGAAGGTTCTCACCTCCACCGACAGGTGTTACTGCCCAGAGTATGAAAAAGGTTCGAGAAATACTTGACATTAGGTACGCCTGTCACTAAATTTAGGTGCGCCTAGTATTGGGTTCTAGGAACACCGCTGGAAAGTTGAGTTGAGGTCTTGGCTAAAGTCAAAGTTGGAAAATTAAGCCGCCGTCTGGGTATCGGACTGACGGCGAAAGGTCAGAAGATTCTGGAGCGCCGCCCTTATCCCCCGGGGCAGCACGGGCCGAACGCCCGCCGAGGTAAGCCGTCGGAGTACTCCCGGCAGCTAACCGAGAAGCAGAAGCTTCGCTCTTTGTACGGTCTGCGAGAGAAACAGTTCAAGACCACCTTTCTTCGGGCCCGAGCCAAAGGTGGCGGGACTGGCGATAACTTGATCAGCTTGCTGGAGCGACGGCTCGACAACCTGGTTTACCGCGCGGGCTTCGCCGCCACCAGAGCTCAGGCTCGACAGCTCGTAGCTCACGGCCACTTCTGCGTGGACGGTCGCAAGACCGATATCCCGTCTTACCGCCTGCGTCCCAGCCAGGAGGTCTCGGTTCGGCCTCAGAGCAGTAGCCGAGAGTACTTCAAGAATCTCGTCGCTTCCGGAGAGCTCCAGAGGGAGCACGGGTACGAGTGGTTCACCGTCGATGCCGAATCGATGAAGGTAGCTATCGTCTCCCACCCCAGCCGGGAGGACGGCGAGCAGCAGATCGACCTACAGTCTATCATCGAGTTTTACAACCGATAGTGACGATGGAGATCACGAACTTTCGGCCACTCCCTCGGCTGACGGAGGTCCGCACCTACAGCGGCGCCGGTAACGACCTGACCGACCCCACGGAGAATCAGGCCGACACGGTGTTCCTCCGTCAGTCGGAGCCGGCCTACGGCGACGGGGGGTCGCGGCCCGCGGGCCGCGCCCCTCCGAACCCACGGGGGGTCAGCCAGTGCGTCCCCCACGCGCGCCGCTTCACGTCCCGGTACGTGGCGGTGGTCGTCCCGGGGGCGA
>CAZDLH010000132.1:0-4964 GCA_964505925.1 uncultured Burkholderiales bacterium | reverse complement strand
GCCAGGGTGTCCCCCGGTCCGTCGGCGCGGCCCTCGGGCGCGGGGGGGTCGCGGCCCTCGGGCAGCCCCCGTCCGAACCCTCGGGAGGTCAGCAATGTCGTCCACGACGAGCGCGGCCGCGCTCAGGATCCCCGAAAGCTGAGCGGGATGGTATGGGGGTGGGGTCAGTTCCTCGATCACGACATCACCTTCACACCCGCAGGCGATCGCCCGGACTGGAACATTTCGGTCCCGTCGGGAGACAAGCACTTCGACCCCCAGGGGGCCGGTGCCGCCATCATACCCTTCGCTCGCTCGGTAGGTAGGACCGATGAGTCCGGTGTGCGCCAGCAGGTGAACGGGATCTCGGGCTGGATGGACGCCTCGATGGTGTACGGTTCGGATCCCGAGCGTGCCGCAGCGCTGCGGGAGTTCGAGGGGGGTAGACTCAATACCAGTGAGGGCGATCTGCTCCCCTACAACACCATGGGACTGGTGAACGACAACCCGATGCGAAAGCCGGAGGAGTCGTTGATGGCTGCTGGCGACATTCGGGCCAACGAGAACTTGGGGCTCTTGTCGCTGCAGACCCTGTTTCTCAGGGAGCACAACCGGTTGGTCGAGGGGTTCGCTGTCAAGGATCCGTCGCTCGACGACGAAGCGCTGTACCAGATGGCCCGCAAGGTGGTGGGCGCCCAGGTGCAGGCCATCACCTATCAGGAGTACCTGCCGTCGCTGTTGGGCCCGGACGCCCTTCCGCCGTACGAAGGGTACCGGCCGGAGGTGAACGCCCGGGTCTCCAACGAGTTCTCTACCGCGGCTTTCCGCATGGGGCACTCCCAGGTGGAGCCCATCCTGTGGCGGGAGGGCGCCGACGGCAAAGCCATCCCCCAGCGGGACCTGGCTCTACTTCACGGCTACTTCGCTCCGGAGAAGCTCGACGAGGGCGGTATCGAGCCCCTGCTCAGGGGGCTGACCAACTTCATCCAGGAGCCGACCGACGCGGGCATCTCGACGGCCCTGCGCAACATGCTGTTCGGCAGGCCCGGTCGCGGCGGGATGGACCTGGCGGCTCTGAACATTCAGCGTGGTCGAGACCACGGTCTGGGAAGCCTAAACCAGGTCCGCAGTGGCTTCGGGCTGGAGCCTTTCGGTAGCTTCGAGGAGCTGGCCGGGGGTCGATCCGAGATCGCCGAGAAGCTGGCCGAGGTCTACGACTCGGTGGACCAGGTGGACCCTTGGGTAGGGATGCTGTGCGAGGCCCCTCTCGAAGGTTCGGCCGTAGGCTCGACGCTGCAGACCGTGATGGTCGATCAGTTCACTCGACTGCGGGACGGCGACCGATTCTGGTTCGAGAACGACCCGGATCTCGCGGACTGGGTCGAGACCATCCGCGACACGACGCTCATCGACGTCATCCGCCGCAACACCGAGATCGGTGACGAGCTCGACGAGACTCCGTTCTTCGCCGACAAGTTTCGCCGATAGCGAACCGCCCGCCTTCGACCGGAGCCGACCGGAGCTGACCGCGGCCGGCCCCGGCGGCCCCCGCCATCTTCGAGCAGCGCACAAAGTTAACATGCGTGGGGCCTAGAGCGCCCTAGGTGCACAGCTCGATTCCAGCCAGCCTGGGTACGATGTGCCTATGACCATCGGACCGAGCCCTCTCCCTACAGTCTCCGCGTCTTCGCCGAAGCCGCTAGCCCGGCTCGCCGAGCTCGCCGAAACAGCCATCAAAGGCCCCGAAGCGCCGTCGGCGCCCTGCACTCCGACCCCTTGTGAAGAGCCCTTGGACCGGGTTTCCTTCGAGGCGGACGGAGCCGTCGAAACGCCCGAGACCAAGCCTTCTGCGAACCCGAAGCGGACCGGTCGCCTGCGCAAGTTCGCGGCGGTGGGGATGGTCGCGCTTTCGCTGCTCGGCGGTGGGCTAGGCGTAGCTGGCTACGCCGCGCGGACCCTTCCGGTCTGCGACACCCCTGTGGTCTCCGTTCAAGATGGGGCCCCTTGCGTCTCCCCTACCCTGTCTACCGCCACTCACGGGGTGCAGCGGTACGTTCAGAGCGTGCCGTATCGCGGTCGAGCGGTGAGGGACCTAGCCTCCGAATCGAACCAGGTGTTCCACCCCGCCCAGCTGCGTGAAGCCTCAGTCCCGGATGGAGCCATCGAGGCCGTTACCTGGAACCTGCACCACGCCACCAGTCGGGATGCCGATGGGGCCCGCCCCCAGCTCACCGAGCAGCTCCAGGTTCTAAACGAAAGTGGAGCCGAAGTCCACTTACTGCAGGAGGTGAACCCCTGGGACGCCCAGACCCTGGCCGACCAGACCGGGATGGTCGGATACTTCTCCCACACGAACCCGCGCCAAGGGAACATGATTTTGGTGGACCCGGGGCTGGAGGTCCACGACAGTTTTCGACGTACGCTCAACCACGAGATCGCACCGGGGGATCACGGGGCGGCCAAGAGCGTGGTGCACCGAGGCGGGGGACAGGAGCCCCGAGCGGTGCAAGCCGTGCGGATCTCCGAGCGAGGCTCGAACGAAACCGCGTTGCTCTTCAACACCCACCTGAGCACCGGTCGCGCCGAACCCGCCGCTCGGCAGGCCGAAGGTCAGGCCTTGCAGAGCTTCCTCGGGGAGTTGGCCCAGCCCGGAGAAGCCGTCCTCGGGGGAGGAGACCTCAATATGGGGGCCTCGGCTCCCCTCATCCAAGAGTTCAGTAGCGACGGCTACCAGATAGACGGAGCGAGGATCGACTTTCTCCTATCCAAGGGAGCAGGGCTGTCCGAGGTCGAGGCCGGAGCCGTCTACCAGTCGAACGGAGTGCAGCTCTCGGACCACCCGGTAGTCCAAGGGCGCTTCGTTCTAGGCTCCTAGTCGACGAGCCGCAACGACCTCTCGACATGTGATGTAGTTCACCGAACGAGCTTCAAAAGTTTCCTATACTGAAAAAATGACAAAAGAGATGTGGATCGCCCTGGCGGCGGTCGTAGGATTCACGGCGTTAGAGATCTATAACGAGCGAAAGAAGAAGGCCCAACTCGAACGTCTACACGGTGACGGATACAAGGTGAGGCACTACCGCGGGGCCGACGGAAGCGAAGCCATCAGGCTTACCGGCTCCTTCGATGATATTATGCGGGACCTGGGAGTGATCGAGGACGAAAAGCCGCCCCTTCCGGACAACATCAACATCGATAGGCTTCTCTCCTACGAAGGGGGCTGTCCGCACTGCCGTGTTATGTCGATGGTCGGGGAGAACATGTGGCGCTATCAGGAGCTGAGCCGGACCCGCGAGTACATGAACAACACCACGACGTACCTGGCCCGCTGTAAAAAGTGCATGGGCTTCATGATCTCTTGCGTGGACCACGACTGGTAACCACCCTTTGTGGTGGGCTCCCGAATTGGGATGCTCGACCCTGGGCGACCGTTCGGGAACCGTTGGCGCCCTTGAAGGGCGCAACCCGTGGGCCCGCATGGCTGCATCCAAGAGGCGATACAGGTAAGCCCGCTCCTCCCGGCTCTCGAGGCCGCCCAACTCCGGCCTCGCCGGTACTTCGACTGTTCTAAGGTACGACTACCCGGGTTACGAAGCCTCTCGATCGGGTAGGGCTCCGGTCTCTAAGAGGTGCACAAAGCCCACTTCGTCGAGAACGGGCACCCCGAGCTCTTCGGCTTTTCCGAGCTTGGAGGCCCCGGGTTTCTCCCCCACCACCAAAGCGGTCGTCTTCTTGGAGACCGAGCCCGGGCTCTTACCGCCCCGGCGCTTGATGGCATCGGCCGCCTCCTCACGACTGAAACCCTCTAGGGTCCCGGAGACCACGATCGACATACCCGTTAGGGTCTGGGCTTCGGTGGGCGCCTCCGGCCCCTGAAAATTGAGCCCGGCCTCCCGGAGCCGTTCGATGAGCTGACGGTTCGTCTCGAGACCGAAGAAGCCCACCACGCTCTCGGCGATGATCGGACCGATCCCGTCCACCGCGGCCACCGCCTCTTCGTCGGCCTCCATGATGCGGTCCAGATGCCCGAACTCGGTAGCCAACAGTCGCGAACCGGTGGCCCCCAGGTGGCGGATCCCCAGCCCGAATAGGAGTCGGGCGAGGGGGCGCTCCTTCGAGGCCTCCATCGCAGTCCGGAGATTGTCGACGGACTGCTTCCCCCAACCATCTAGCTCTTGGATGCGGGAGTAGTCCAAGCGGTACAGGTCCGCCGCGTCTCGGATCAGCCCCAGCTGCAGAAACAGCGCCACCGTGCTTTCACCCAAGTGCTCGATGTCTAGAGCCAGGCGAGAAGCGAAGTGGACGATCCTCTGTTCTTGCTGCTTGGGGCAGTCGGTGCCGGTGCAGAAGGTGTCGCTTTCGCCCTCCTGGCGGACCAGCGGCGCTGCGCATTCCGGGCAGTGCGTCGGAAAGCTCCAGGGGGCCAGACCCTCTGGGCGCAAGGAGAGGACCGGTCCGACCACCTCGGGGATCACGTCTCCGGCTTTGCGTACGATCACGGTATCCCCGGGGCGCACGTCCTTTTGAGCCACCTGATCTTGATTGTGCA
Organism: uncultured Burkholderiales bacterium; assembly: GCA_964505925.1. Lineage (GTDB taxonomy): Bacteria > Vulcanimicrobiota > Xenobia > Xenobiales > JADMJV01 > JAEXNA01. The sequence continues at coordinate 436 of CAZDLH010000132.1, read as the reverse complement.
AAGTGGCTAGGCCCACCGTGGAGCCCCCTACGAAGACGGGTTCGAGTACGGCGAACGGGGTGGCCTTCCCGGAGCGCCCGATGGACACCATGATATCCTGCAGCGCCGTGGTGCGCTCCTCCGGTGGGAACTTGTAAGCGATGGCCCACCTGGGGGCCTTCGAGGTAGCCCCTAGGTCGTCGCGCTGGTTGAAGCTGTTCACCTTGATCACCACGCCGTCGATCTCGAAATCGTTGTCGTGCCGGTGCTCTTGCCAGTGGAGACAGAACTCGTTCACCTGCTCTAAGCTGGCCAAGACAGTGGTGGCGTCACTCATCGGAAAGCCGAGGTCCTTCAGGAACGCCAAGCTCTGACTGTGCATCTCGAAGCGCTGCGCACGCTCCGGCTCGGACCACTCCAAGAGACCCGACTGGTAGGCGAAAAAGGAGAGCTTGCG
>CAZDLH010000131.1:0-6773 GCA_964505925.1 uncultured Burkholderiales bacterium | reverse complement strand
CCGAAATTTCCATATTCGAGATGAGGCCAGCCTCACGCCGGTTAAAGGGTTCGGAATCTACGGCAAAACCAGCTCGATCGATGTTAAGGGGACCGAGGCCCCGCCGGTGAGCGGTGCCCAACCCGCGGTGAACTCGGTACCCCCGCCGCCAGAGCAGCAGACGAGGGTCGTGGAGCGCAGCCTAGAGAAGATCTTCCGTCGACTGCAGAAACCGCCGCTGTTCCCGAAGGATATGGTCATCGTCGGCCTGCTCTTGCTCAACGCTTTGCTGATCTGGTTTCGACCCCATCCACCGGTGGCCGTAGACACCTCCTCTCTCGAGCGAGGTCAGGCTGAGCTAGCCGACAAATTGGGGGCGGTCCAACAGAAGATCGAGCGCCTAGAGAAACACCTGGCAGGCATGCAGCTTCTAGATGAGCAGCTGCGGCTGGTGGCTGGACTCGAAGAGATCGAAACCGACCTGGAAGCTATCGACACCTACGAGGAGGAGCCTTCCGAGGATGCTGGGGGTTCGACCGACGGTGACGCAGCCGGGGTGGACGAGAGCTTTAAGGCGGGGGCCGGTAAGGTGAACCTGCATCGGGTCGAGCCGGGCGACACCCTCTCGGGTCTAGCGAACCGCTACTACCCGGATGCAGGCCGAGACCTGACGGGAGCCCTCGGACGCTACAACCGCCTTCCGGCACCGGACTACGCTATCTTTCCGGGCGATGTACTGAAGGTTCCGCCGGCGGAGCATCTTCGCTAGGATGCACGCTTTAGGCGCCAAGCCGTCTCTAGGCAGATACCGGGTTCTCGGCCTGTTGTTCCTGCTGCTCTTCGAAGGAGCGTGGGCCCAGTCTTCCAGCGATATCTCTTACGTCAAGGTCGCGCTGGAGCCGGTCTACCACGAACCGGACAGCCGGAGCGAACAGGTAACCCAGCTCCAGCTTTGGGATGCCGTGGTGATCGAGGAGGTCGAGGGGGACTGGACCAGGGTTCGCGTTCGAGACCAGTATCGAACCGAGGGGGGCTATCCCGGATGGCTCCGGTCAGCTAGTATCGCACGCTCTAGCTCGGGGCCGGAGCGGGAATGGGTCAGCGTGGACTATTCCCAGGTGGCGCTTCGGAAGACCCCTTCGGTGGATGGCCGAGAGCTGGTCACGGTCCGCTTCTCCACTAGGCTGCCGATCGCACTGGATAGAGCTGGCTTGCCGATGGAGGCGAAAGACGATCGCGGAGAGATCTGGTCGGCAGTGATGCGGCCGGGCGCCGAGCAGCCGGCCTGGGTTCGCAAGCAGCAGGTGCGAGGCTTCGAGCCGCTCGAGCCGGGTCGAGCCGGGCCGCTTATCGAACGAGTGGAACGCTTGAGCGGGACCCCGTACCTCTGGGGGGGAATGACCTGTCTCGGGATCGACTGCTCCGGTTTGGTCTACACCGTCTTTCGGCATTTCGGGTGGACCTTACCCCGTGACGCCGACGAGCAGTTCGAGGTGGGGGTCGAAGTGTCGACCGAGGAGCTCGCTCCCGGCGATCTCGTCTTTTTCGGATCGCCGAGTGAGATTACACATGTGGGTATATACAAAGAGGATGGAGAGTTTCTGCACGCTTCGAGTGGGCGGGGTGTGATCTCGAGTCCTCTTTTTGAGGGCTACTACTTGAGGAACTACCGGGGTGCGAGGAGGATCCTCACGCACCGGTTACAGACGCCTTCGATTCTAGATCCGGGTGCAGAACCCCGTGCCGAGCATAACCCGACGAAGGGACATTGAGATGAAGCCGACCGTGCCTCCCAGTTTTGCCGAGAAGGACCTCAACTACTATTTGAGGATGATTCGAGGCGACTTTGCCGAGCTCGAAGAGGGGCTGCCCGAGAGGCTACCGACCTCTTCTAAGCAGAAGAATATTGTGATCTTTCTCGGTTCCAAAGCGCTCGGGCGCGGGTGCAACGATCTGGGTCAGAAGCTGATGAAGCTCTTTTTACGGGCCTTGGCCCACGGGTCTGCCAAGCCTAAAGCGCTCGTGCTGGTGAACGACGCCGTGGAGCTCTCCGTGGACGGCTCCCCGGTTCTCGGGGAGTTGGCGGTCCTCTCCGAGCAAGGGGTGCACGTCTACTCCTGCCTCTCCTCACTAGATGAGTTTCGCATCGAGGAGAAGATCGCGGTCGGCAGCCAGGCCGATATGGAGCTGATCTGCGAGCTGCTGCTCAACGCATGGAAGGTAGTAACTCTTTAAATGCTCAGCATGGTGGTACCGACCTACAACGAGCGAGAATCGATGGAGCGGCTCTTACCGAAGCTTCAAGAGGTAGCCGAGCGGCTCCCTTGTCCGTTGGAACTCATCGTAGTGGACGACAACTCGCCGGACGGTACCGCTGAGTTCGTGCAGGAGTACTCCGCTAGGCATCCCCTTCATCTTCGGGTGGTACGGCGAGCGGGCAAGCTCGGACTGTCCTCTGCGGTCATCGAGGGGTGGAGGGCCGCCCGCGGCGACTACTACGGTGTTATGGACGCCGACGGATCCCACGATGTCGGGATCCTGCCGGAGCTCTTGGAGGCGGTCGCCGAAGGCCCCTCAGAGTTGGCGGTAGGTAGTCGTTACATCCCGGGTGGAGGCACCGGCGACTGGCCGCACAGTCGCAGGCTGATCTCGCAGTTTGCGATCTTGCTGGGCCGGACGGTGAGCGCCGTCCGGGATATCACCTCCGGCTACTTGGTCTTCCGGCGGGAGGTTCTCGAAGGGGTCGCTCTAGACCCCATCGGCTTTAAGATCGGTCTAGAGGTGATGGTTCGAGGCCGCTTTCGTACCTTCACGGAAGTCCCTTACGTCTTCACTGATCGCAAAGCGGGCACCAGCAAGTTCGGTCTTAAAGAGATTTACAGCTATCTGCTGCAGCTGCTGAGCCTGCTCGTGTATCGCTATCGACATTCACACCAGAAGCGGCGATGGGAGCGAGTCTCCCGATGAATCGCCGAAGGGTTCGCCACCTGTTGTCGCTCCTGGTTGGGGTCGTCGGGGTTATGCTGGTCTTCTCGGCTCCTCCGGCGTCGGCCAACGACGAGGCGCGGCGGGTCAAAGCGATCGCCGGCGTGCGACCTTCGGTGGTCTCGCTGCGGACCCACCGGAGAGCCGGCGGCGAGCCGGGCATCGGCAGCGGTGTCATCATTCGAAGCGACGGTCTGATCCTGACGAATCACCACGTGGTGGAGGGGGCCGAGGTGGTGAAGGTCTACCTCTCCGATGAGCGCTCGTTCAACGGGCAGATCTTGCACATGGCGCCGCAGCACGATCTCGCGATCCTAAAGATCGGCGCCACCGGACTGCAGACTGCGCCGATGGGCTCTTCCAAGAACGTGAAGCTGGGTCAGACCGCTATCGCCATCGGGGACCCGCTCGGATTCGCCGGCTCGGTCACGCTCGGAACGGTGGGCGGTCTCGATCGCTCCGTGACCATCGGTAACACCACCTATCGGTCGCTCATCCAGACCGACGCGGCTATCAACCCCGGCTCCTCTGGAGGAGCTCTCGTCGATCTGGGCGGTAAGGTGATCGGGATCAACACGCTGGTCTACACCGGACCGCGCCAGTGGAAGCACGCCCAAGGGCTGGGTTTCGCCATCTCTATCGATCACGCTATGATGGTGACCAGAGCGCTCTTGCAGCGCACCCCGGAGTCCGTTTCATCGCGCCCCTGGCTCGGGATCAAAGGCGATACCGTGACCAGGGACCTAAACTCATCCTACGGTTTAGGGGTGAACAGGGGGGTGCTGGTCCGGGAGGTGTTGCCGGCTTCTCCGGCGGCCAACGCGGGCATGAGGACCGGCGACGTTATCCTGCGGTTAGATGGTGAGGCGCTGATCGGGTTGCCCGAGCTTTCGGACTTGCTGGCGACCCGTCGGGCCGGCGATGTCGTACTATTTCAGGTGAGAAGAGACGGTAAAATGGCTGATCTGGAGGTTACGCTCGATGTCTCAAGTCGATGAGAGGCTTCTCCTTCCGCTCCCCCTCTCCGGGGTCTCCCACGCGGTGGTGTTCTTCGAGGCGCTGCCGAAGTCGGTGATGACCGGGCTCCTAGAGCTCTTGCGAGAGGACTATCCGCTCCTCAATCCCCTCGATCCGAACCGTTGGGGGGCGGCCTCCGAGCCGAGACCCATCACCTTCGGAGAGCTCGAAGAGCAAGCCCAGGAGGGGCGTGCTTCGGCCCGGTGGCATCTCTTGATCGATGCCCAGGGGGTCGCCCCGGAGGTGATCGATGCCGTTCACGCGAGCCCTCAGTCCTTCGATGAACGCCTCGCTGGCCAGATGGCGGAGGCCGGGGCTTCGGTGCTGGTGTTTCTTCTCGACGACGGGGTGCGGCCGTCCACGCCTCTTTCTAAGCTACGGGCGTTGTGCCGCCCGGTGTGGCGACTCCTGGAGATGGGCGGGCTGGGCGTCACCTTCCCCGAAGGGGGTACGATGCTCTCGGCCGACACGCTCAAGCTGATCCGTCCCGACGAGCTGGACGCCGGACGGTTCTATCTGACCGTCAGCTCGGGCTTGGCCGAGCGGCGCGAGGGACTCCTGTGGTTTCGCACCTACGGCATGGCGGGTTACGGCCTCCCGGACCTGTGCACAAAGGTGGTCTCGGCTCAGGAGAAAGACCTCGAGGATGCGCTGCTCAAGGTTCGCACCCTGCTGGAGACCCTCCCCGCCGAGATGGTAGCTCAGGGGGGCGTCCTGCCGCTGGGGGGCGAGGTAGCAGTGGGGGACCGGACTTTCCGGGCCGTGGCCCCGCCCGAGGAGCCCCTGACGTTCCGCAGTCGGTTCGGGTTCTCTCACCTAGAGTAGACCCGCTGCCTTGACTTGGCTCCGTTATCCCAGGGATACGGTCTTGAGTTTGGCCGGTGAAAGAAGCCGCCTTGAACTGTCTTTGAAGCGCCGTCGGTGGGGCTATCTCCTATCCAGTGAGCGGTCGATAGAGGTCCTTCGAGGTCGACTAGTGGGGAGATACGCTCTGCGGGTGGTCGAAGTGCACGCCGCTAGCGGTCGCTTCTTCTTAGAGCCCTCCTCCGGCTTCTTGGTTCGAGGGGTCACAGCCGCACTCGAGAGCTCCCATCGCGGCCTGCTCGAGCCTTTCTTTACGCCTCAGCGACGAGACCGGCTTCGGAGGCTGGGGAACTTCATCCGTGCGGGCGGCCGGGCTCCCGTACCGAGCCAACAGCTCGGCTCCCTCGTGGCGCGCCGTTTCCTTCTTCGCCTGGAATGCCTTCCGTGGAGCCGGAGACCGGAGCGTCTGGTGGATGGGCTGGGAAGAGACTTCGACGAACTTTGGTCTAAGGGCCGACTGGAGGTCTCGCCGCTGTGCTTGAACCGGGGTCCGCTGAGCATCGGATTGTCCCGTCTTCGGTACTTGGGGGATGAGATCGCCCCGCTTGGGGAAAAGGAAGAAAGAGAGCTAACACGTTAGGAGTTTTGAATGAAGAGCCCCAATAGAGAGCATGACCGATTAGAGAGGGTGCGTCAGGCGCGCAAGGTGTGGAAGAGCGTTCATCTGGCCGGTGCGAAAACCCGCAAGGCGGAGTTCAGCAACCTGAGCGGCTACAACTCTCGGGAGATCTACGACGCAGCCGACGGTGCGGAGCGGGATGAAGTAGACGACATCGGGTATCCTGGCGAGTACCCCTATCGCCGGGGTGTGCACGCGACCTTGTACCGCAGCCGTCTGTGGACGATGCGCCTGTTCGCCGGTTTCGCGACCGCCAAAGAGACGAACCAGCGCTTCCGCAAACTGCTGGCCGAAGGCCAAGGGGGGCTCTCGGTGGCCTTCGATATGCCCACTTTGATGGGGTACGACTCCGACCACCCGAGGTCTTTAGGTGAGGTCGGAAAATGCGGGGTCGCGGTGGATACCCTGGCCGACATGGAGGTTCTCTTTTCGGGTATACCGCTCGATAAGGTCTCCACTTCGATGACCATCAACGGCCCAGCGGCCATCCTTTTGGCCATGTACCTCGTGGTGGCCGAAAAGCAAGGGGTCGACTGGAAGCAGGTTCGGGGAACTCTGCAAAACGATATTCTCAAAGAGTACATCGCCCAGAAAGAGTATCTGTACCCTCCGAAGCCCTCGATGAAGCTGGTGGTCGATACGGTGGAGTTCTGTACCCAGCGGGTGCCTCAATGGAACACCATCTCCATCTCCGGATATCATATCCGGGAAGCGGGGGCCACGGCTCTCCAAGAGCTAGCCTTCACTCTCTACGACGGGATCTCGTATGTGAGGGCGTGTCTGGAACGGGGGATGAAAGTGGACGATTTCGCACCCCGGCTATCGTTCTTTTTCGACTGTCACAACAACTTTTTTGAAGAGATCGCAAAGTTTCGAGCCGCTCGGGTCGTCTGGGCCAAGGTGATGAAAGAGTGGTTCAAGGCTGAGGACCCGCGAAGCTGGAAGCTGCGGTTCCACACCCAGACCGCAGGGGTCTCCCTGACCGCCCAGCAGCCGGAGAACAACATCGTTCGCACCGCCTATCAAGCGATGGCAGGAGCGCTCGGGGGAACCCAGTCGCTACACACCAACGCCATGGACGAGACCTGGGCCCTACCCACCGAGAAGTCGGCGGAGATCGCTCTTCGTACCCAGCAGGTCCTAGCCTATGAAACCGGGGTCGCAGATGTGGTAGACCCGCTCGCTGGCTCTTACTATGTGGAAGAGATGACCGACTGGATGATCCGGGAGTGCTTCGATGCCTTCGAACGGATCGAGAAGGAGGGTGGGATCTACGCCGGTATCGATAGCGGCTACTTCCAACGGGAGC
>CAZDLH010000130.1:0-6778 GCA_964505925.1 uncultured Burkholderiales bacterium | reverse complement strand
TCCACCACCTCTAAGTCGGTTGGGAACAGAAAGAGGGTTCCAGTGACCCCCAGCGCTGTCGTGATGAAGTAGCTCCAGGCTACACGCTTGGCCAGCACATTGGCTCGCCAGGACAAGAGCAGCACCGCCAGGGTCAGCCCCAGATTCGCCCCGAGGAAGAGGGCGATCCCGGTGGCTAGAGTGAGGCGGTTCGGGTCTCCCACGTCGACGATCAGAGCCAGAGGGGCCGAAGCCGACTGTAGAACCACTCCAAGAAGATTTCCTAGCGCGAAGAACCCGAGCTGCTCCATGAGGTTCTCGCTGCCCGAGGAGGCCTCCACCGCCCGAGCCAACGGCTCCGCGTAGGCCACCGTGACCCCCTCGAAAAGAACCTTCAGCCCCATCAAAGCCAGGCCCACCGAGAGGACTGCGGTGGCCAACTCTTCCCAGTACTCGCTGCGAAAGAGCAGCACCCCGATCACTCCCAAGGTGAGGAGGATCGGCCCTAGATGCCAGCCGGAAACCAGCATCCACAGCAGAACCGTGGTACCGGTCGAAGCCCCTAAAGCCGCGAAGTATCCCGATCTGAGCGTAATGAAACCGATCTCGGTGAGCCCCATAAGGCCGATCACGGTCACGTTTCCGGACTGGCCGATCAGCGTCCCCAGCGCACCCAGAAACCATGACCCAATCGGGTGGGAGAAAGCCCTCTGAAGGTGGGGCCTCACCCGGGAAGAGGCGAAGCTCTCGAAGCTCCGGTAGAGGTTGCGAAGCCCGAAGAAAAATAGGGCTAATCCCGCTAGGATGCCCATCTCTGAACTGCTCACGAGACCTTATCCCGATAAGCGAATCGTCCGGTGGGGACCACCTTTTCGAGCCTCACGATGCCGTTCTTATCGATCACCAGGCGGACCTTTTCGTAATCCACCGACACCTGCTGCGGCTGGGATTTAACGATCGTCTCGTAACGGAAGATAACGTTCAGGTGATACACCTTGGGGGCCTGCACGGTGGTTCCTCCAGCGCTCGGCCCGTAGAACCGGACGGGGACGGTGGGATCCCCCAGCTTGCTCAGAAACTGGCTGATGTCCAGCCGTACCACGTTCTTCAGGAGCGGGAAGAGTTTCCCATGGCTCTCCGATCGGAGCTGGAAATCGAAGCGGCGAGCTACGTGAAGAACACGCTCTCGTCGCATCGGGTCGCTGGCCCGATGTTGGCTCAGCGTTCTCAGGTATTCGATCTCGGGCGGTATCTCCTTGAGGAAGCGCACATACTCGGTGGTCACCCCTAATTCGGCCACCTCCTTCTTCGACTCGGCGTTGACGCTCTCGTGGTGCAGAGTGAACCGTTGGTCGGGGAGCCGCTCCTTCATTCGACTGTTGAAATACTCTTTGGTTAGGTCTTTAACCCGGTCCTTGAAGATATAGGCTACCACCGCCACCCCGATCAAGAAGGCCAGTCGGAGGCCGCTATCGTTCCCCGTAAGATACTGGATCCGCTGATGCTCGGCCAGACCTGCGACCGTAGCTGCCAGACCGGCTCCGATAGCAGCTGCGTAGTTGCGATACAGCCTGTCCTTCTTGGCCGATTTAAGCTGGAGGAAGAGGGCTTCGCCCAGGTACTTCTTCAGGAGTCCCAATCGATAGGTGTACATCTCGTAGGTCCGGGTGTCGGTGTCGGCCGCGTCGAGTTTGAGCAGCCCCCATCGCTCCCGGTAAGCCATCTCCCGGGCCAGCAGGTCCCGCAGCTCGGCCGAGTGCTCCTCGAACTGCTCGGCCGCTCGCACTAAAACGATCTCGGCTCGGTAGCTGAGATACTCATCGGTCAAAAAGAAAGCTCGCTGCACCGCCTCATCCACCAAAACCTTGCCGTTTCGGATGGGGTTTAGGTAGCGCTCCCGGACCGCCCAGATCAGGCCGACCCGGTGGATCAGCGACAGGCTCAGAGCCCGCGCTCGCTCCGGGGTGACCGACTTGCGCTTCTTCGGTAAGCCCCTCTTGATCTTCTTGAGGTCGGTGTAGAGGAAGGTCCCGAAAAGTCGAGCGTCCTGAATCACCTTGGGGGCCAGTTTCTCCCGCTGGAGGGAGTCGAGATGATGGCGAAAGTACGCCTCGGCAGAATCGAAGCGCAGCTGTTCTGCGGGGAGCACCCTCAAGTGGTGGAACTGGGGGGCGCGAACTCGGAAGTAGCTCGTCCAGTGCCGAAAGAACTGCTGGGCGCTGAAGTTCGACGAACTCAGTCCCACCGCGTACGGCAGATAGAGGTACATGTCGATCTTGAAGCGACGCTCGGACTCCTCATCGTCCTTCGGTCTCAGATTGAAGGTGATGTTGCTCTCGAGCTGGAGACGGTCGTGGATGGCGTTGCGAACCCGCAGCAGCGACGGCTCGGGATCGGCCTGAAGCGACTCGGGTAGAGCCTCGAGATCGATGAGACTGCCCGGAAAGTTCCCGTACTCGGGCTCTCCCAGGCGACCTTCCGCAAGCTCGTCAAAAGGCTGGTGCCTAGGCTCCTCATCTACGGCGGCACTACCGTAGCTATCGATATCCGTGGTGCTCAGAGTGTCTCCTATCTTTCCTTTTCTTGGCCGTCCCCCGACAATCCCTGGATAGCTCAAGAGTTTCCCCTCCCCTATTCTCCAACCAGGAGAGGCGACTCCGGCGCCAAACCAGAGGCTATGCCGAATCGACTCAAAGACAGCACCAGCTCGTACCTATTAGCCCACGCCGACAACCCAGTGGATTGGTATCCCTGGGGTGAGGAAGCCTTAGAGCGAGCCAAGAAGGAGAATAAACCCATCTTCTTGTCGATCGGTTACTCCGCCTGTCACTGGTGTCACGTCATGGAGCGAGAAGCGTTCCGCAATCCGGAGACGGCCGACATCTTAAACCGCCTCTTCGTACCGATCAAAGTCGACCGCGAAGAGCGCCCCGACCTAGACAAGATCTTTATGCAGTCGGTCCTGCTTATGACCGGCCAAGGCGGCTGGCCGATGTCCGTCTGGCTCACCCCGGACTTGAAACCGTTCTATGGCGGAACCTACTTCCCCGCCAGGCCCCAAAACGGGCTCCCGTCTCTGGCGCAGCTCTCGCTCTCGTTAGCCCACTCCTGGAAGAATAAAGAGGTCGAAGTGCGGGCCTCGGCCGAAAAGCTGCACGGAGCTCTTTTAGAGCTAGAGAAGGTGTCCTTCGCCGAAGACCAGTACCCCACCAGCGATCGCCAGGAGTGGTTCGACTGGGCCATCGAGGCCTGCCAAGCGCGCTTCGACGAGGTGAACGGAGGGTTCGGTGTGGCCCCTAAGTTCCCTCAGCCGATGGTTCTCAGCTTTCTGCTCCACTACGCGGTCCAAGAATCGGATGCCGACCTCTTTCACCTCGTGGAGCTGAGCGCCGAGAAGATGGCCCGGGGGGGGCTCTTCGACCAGCTGGGCGGGGGTTTCCACCGGTACTGTGTCGATCCCGCTTGGACGGTGCCGCACTTCGAGAAGATGCTCTACGACAACGCCCTGATGCTGGAGTTCTACGCCGAACTGTACGGGGCCACCGAGACTCCGCTGGCGCGATGGATCTGCGAGACGCTCTTTCGCTGGCTCGAGGAAGAGATGAAGCTCCCCACCGGTGGGTACGCGGCCTCCCAGGACGCCGATAGCGAAGAGGGGGAGGGGGCCTATTTCCGCTGGACCCCCGGCCAGCTCGAGGAGATCCTCGAACCCCAAGAGCGCGAGATCTTCTCCACCTTCTTTCAAGTCACACGAGCAGGGAACTTCCAGGACGGCAGCTCGGTCTTGAGCCAGCCCCAGACCATGTCCCGGTGCGCTAAAGAGCTAGGTTGGGAGTTCGAACTGGCGGTGTCGGTCCTGGCCAAAGCTAAAGCCAAAGCCCTCGAAGCGCGACAGCAGCGCCCCCGACCCAAGCGCGACGACAAACTGATCGGCAGCTGGAACAGTATGCTCCTATCGGCTCTATGCCGTGCGGCCCGCCTGCTCGGAGGAGACGATTTTCGAAAGGCCGCCGAGAAGCTCGGGCTGCTCCTACTAGAGCGGTTCGTCCCCTCGGACCACCTGCCGACCTCCCCTCGCCACTGGGCCCAAGGAGCCCCCCACGGACGGGCCACCTCCGAGGATCTCGGGGGCCTTATCCTCGGCTTCTGGGACCTGTACGAGCTGACCCTCCAAGACCGATACCAGGCGGCGGGCGAGGAGCTCTACCGCCTCTTGGAGTCGGACTACTGGGATGAGGAGCGAGGCCTAGTAGCCCTGACCGCGTCCGGCCAGGACGACCTCCCGCACCGCCCCTTCAGCTTCGAGGACAACGCCACCCCTTCGGGCCACTCGCTCTTTCTCGAGTGCGCCCGTCGGCGCCATCTTTTCCGGGGCGATGAGGCCTCGCAGCACAGACTCGAGAAGGGGCTCCAGACGGTCCAGCCGCTGCTTCAGCGGGCCCCCACCGGCCTGGGGTTCGCACTGCGCACCGCGCTCTTGTCGAACCTCCTGCCCAGCCACCTGATGCTGCGCCTTCCGCAGGAGCGGCGCGAGGACTTCCTAGCCGTGCTGAACACTCAGCTCCTACCCACCCTGCAGGTGGTATCGTCCGACACCCCGGGGGTCGACCCCGTTCTACTCGAGGGGCGCGAGGGTGAGGGCGCTTGGCTGTGTTGGGGCGGGGCCTGCCAGCCGAAGGCCGCTACCCCCGAGGAGCTCCGAGCGCGGTTCGAAGCGGCTCTGTCCGAAGAGGAAGAGCCCAAGGAGTAGGACCCTCGGTAGGGCCCGAGATCGAAAACGGGAAACCCCGGGCCGGGGTTTCCCGTGAAACGCCTTCTGTGCGCTCTGCTAGTGCATCTCGAGGGCCCAGCGGAACACCTCTTCGTAGCGGGCCGCCGAGCGCTCCCAGGAGAAGTCTTCGCGCATGGCGCGCTTGACGGCGTCGGTCCACAGGTAGCTGTCTTTGAAGTCGTAGAGCGCTTGGCCCAGAGCCCCGAGCATAGCTCCCTTGTCGTAGGGTCCGAACAGGTAGCCGGTCCAGCCGTCCTTGCTTCGGTGCCGGATGGTGTCCACGAGCCCACCGGTGGCCCGAGCCACCGGTAGCGTGCCGTACCGCATGGAGATCAGCTGGGAGAGCCCGCACGGCTCGAAGTTCGAAGGCATCAAGAAGATGTCGGAACCCGCGTAGACCCGCCGGGCCAGATCCCCGTTGAAGCCGATAAAGCTGGCCACCCGATCGCCGTGGTGAGCCGTCCAACGGTGGATCTCGTCTTCGTAGCTCTGGTAGCCGGAGCCCAAGATCATGATCTGGGCGGAGGTCAGCGAGAGTAGCTCCGGCAGAGCATCCAAGATCAGCCGGATCCCCTTTTGGGAATCGAGACGGGAGACCACCCCGATCAAGGGCACGTCCTCTCGGACCGGTAGCCCCACCTGGCGCTGCAGGGCCTTTTTGCACTCCAGCTTGCCCAGCGGATTCTCCGCGCTGTAGTTGGCCGCCAAGGCTTTATCGGTGGCCGGGTTCCAGCTCTCCACGTCGATACCGTTGAGAATGCCGACCACCCGGTCGCCCTTCTCCCGCAGAACGCCTTCCAAACCGAAACCGTAGTCGGAGGTGCGGATCTCGTGGGAGTAGGTGGGGGACACCGTGGTCACGATATCGGCGGCGTAGATCGCCTGCTCCATCAGGTTCAGAGGGCCCCTGGCGTCGTAGACCCCCAGCAGCGGCCACTTGGTGTTCCGCACCAGCCCTTGGTGAGCGATGTTGTGGATGGTGAAGATGGTGGCTCCCCGGTCCGGCGCCGCCCAGTGGAGGCGCACCGCCGCCGCCGCGTGCCAGTCGTGAGCGTGCACCACATCCGGCTTCCACTCCAGATGTCGACAAGCTTCCAGGGCCGCCCGAGCGAACAGCACGAAGCGCTCGGGATCGTCATCGGAGCCGTAAGCCTCTCCACGGCTTCCGAAAAAGTGCTGGTTCTCTAAAAAGTATCCGTCCCGCTCGGCGTCGTGGAGCAGAAGGCACTCCTCCCGCCGCCAGTCCATCGGAACCGGGAAGTTCTGTAGGACGGTCTCGAGTCCGTACTTCTGGGGGTCGATGCTGCCGTAGCGGGGCATCATGAGCTTCACGTCGAGGCCTCGCTGTCGAAGGGCCTGGGGAAGCGCTCCGGCGACATCGCCGAGCCCCCCTACTTTGATCCACGGTGTAGCCTCTGCGGCCAAGAACAGGATTTTCATCCCCCAAGGTTTGGGATGCTGTAGCCGTAGCCCTCTCGCTTTCGACCCGGAATCTACCACAGTCCTCGAGCCGGAGTAGCGGTCTCGCACACCGTGTCGGAAGGAAGCCTCCGCAGCGAGGAGTAAACCTTGCCTGTCTCGGGGAACGCCCCCTCAGTTTTTCGGCGGTCGCCTCCGTACGCCTGACCAAATAGAGATGAACGGTAGACCTACCGGGAGAGGAGCCTCGTGCTCAAATCGAAGAAGATCGGTTTCGTGGGAGCCGGGATGATGGCCGAAGCGATCGTCGGCGGACTCCTGGCGAAAGAGCTGGTCGAAGCCCAGAACGTATCGTGCGCCGACCCGTATCCGGCGCGGGGTCGCGAGCTCAGCGAGAAGTACGGCATCCGCCCGTTCACCGACAACGAAGAGGCCATCGCCGGAACCGACATCGTGGTCTTAGCGGTGAAGCCCCAGGTGCTCCCAGCGGTACGCCGTGCGCTGAAGGGTCGCCTCCGAGAGGGACAGCTCCTGGTCTCTATCCTGGCCGGCGTCGATACCCACACCTTACGCCAGGCCTTCGACCACCAGAGCGTGGTGCGCACGATG
>CAZDLH010000129.1:0-6818 GCA_964505925.1 uncultured Burkholderiales bacterium | reverse complement strand
CTCGCGGCCGTTGGCGCTCTCTACGGTGCCGGCGCCTTCATGTACTATCAGATCGAGGACATGTGGCTCTACTGGTGGGGGCTCATCCCTGACTTCGATCCCACTAAGCGGTCGTTTTTTCACGATACGCTCAATGTGATCGGAATGATGACCTTAACGCTGGCCCCGCTGCTGGCAGCGGTCTTCTTAATGGGTGTTGTCGCGAACGTGGCCCAAGTAAAGCTGCTCTTCACGGTGGAGCCGATGAAGCCGTCGCTCAAGAAGATCAACCCGATATCGGGCTTCAAGAACATCTTTTCGGTGAAGTCGCTAGCCGAGCTCATCAAACAGCTGGCGAAGCTGGGTATTGTGGGCTGGATCTGTGTCAGCGTCGTAAAGGGTGAGATAGCCGGATTCGCTCTGGCGCCCACTTGGGATATTCAGACGACCATCGCTATGGTGGGCGGACTAGTCATGCAGATCATCAAGTCGGTCATGCTAGGGATGATCGTGATCTCTATCGTCGACTATCTCTTCCAGAAGAAGCAGTTCATCAAATCGATGAAGATGAGCTTCAATGACCTCAAGGACGAATACAAGGAGACCGAGGGGAACCCTCAGGTCAAAGCCAAGATCCGCCAGAAGATGCAGCAGGCTGCACAAGGAGGGATGATGGGCCAAGTTCCCAACGCCAATGCGGTGGTGACGAACCCGACCCATCTCGCTGTGGCTATCAGATACGACAAAGAGGAATGCCCGGTCCCTACCGTGGTGGCGAAAGGCAAAGAGCTGATCGCCGTTCAGATCAAGATCAAGGCCGAAGACAGCGAGGTGCCGGTCATCGAGAATGTGGAGCTCGCCCGGGCCCTGTTCGGCGCCTGTGAGGTCGGTCAGGCCGTACCCACCGAACTCTATAAGGCGGTGGCAGAGATCTTGGCATACGTGATGAAGCTGAAGCGAAAGAAAGAGCTCCGGCGTAGAGGTCGCTAGGGTACATGGAAGATTTTTTATCTGCGCTGAATAGCCGGGTGTTGGTTGCGGACGGAGCTCTCGGAACGCGCCTTCAGGCTCTCACGGGAAACGCTCAGAGCTGCATCGACGGCTACAATCTCGACGATTCCTATAAAGAGATCGTCGGGCTGGTTCATCGTTCCTATATCGAGGCCGGGGCGGACCTCATCCTCACGAACACGTATGGGGCGAACGCCATCAAGCTCGAACGTTACGCCCGGCGTAGCCACGTGTTGGCGATCAACGAAGAGGGGGCGCTCTTGGCCCGGCGGGCCGTAGGGGACTCCGAGGTGTACGTCGCGGGCTCCATCGGTCCGTTGGAGTGGACCGGCTCTAGCGACGGCTGTCGGGAGGATCGCTTCACCGAAGTGTTCTGCGAACAGATCGAAGGGCTGGTTCGAGGGGGAGTAGACCTACTTCTTTTCGAGACCTTTCAGAGCCTGATCGAGTCTCGAGCGGCGCTTCTCGCGGCTCAGCAGTACGATCTCCCTGTGATGTTTAGCTTCGGTGGCGTCACTAACGGCCGCACGAGCTTAGGGGTGGAGGCTGAGGAACTGGTTCTGCAAGCGGCTTCTCTCGGAGCCGATGTGGTGGGCGTTAACTGTCGAGGCACTTTCGACATCGCTGAAGCGCTAGAGAGGATCTCCCGAATCACACCTTTGCCTCTTTTAGCTATGCCTAACGCGGGCTCCCCGGAGATCGATCGGGGACGGGTCGCCTATCGGGCGGAGCCACAGATGTTTCGGGATTTCGCCCTCCGCCTTGTGGAGCTAGGCGCCAATCTGGTGGGGGGATGCTGCGGCACCGGTCCAGAGCACATTCGACAGATGAAGGATGCGGTCGAAGGGCGACCGGTTCCGCCGCCCCGCGACGTCTCCGGAGTTCGGGTCTCTATCCCTCGCCCCACGGCGCCCCGCTCCGTCCCTGACGAGACCGAGGTCGAGAAGGTCTTCAAGACCGTCCCCTTTGTCATCTCAGTGGAGATGAGGACCCCCAGGGGGACTCCGCTCAGCGAGTTCATTGAAGCCGGACGCGTTTTGGCTCGCAAGGGAGTGCATCTCTTCGATGTTCCGGATAACGCCGGGGCGAAGGTCGCTCTCGACCCGATGGTGGCCACTATGCGACTTCAGCAGGAGACTCGGATCCCTACGGTGATGCACCTGTCCGCGTCGCATCGCAACCTCATCGCGACCCAGTCCTACCTCTTAGGCTGTTGGGAGTGTGGGGTCTCTTCGGTCCTCGCGGTCACCGGGGATCATCCCAACGTGGGAGACCACGACAAGTACGCGAGTCGAGTGAACGATATTAAGAGTTCAGTCAATCTCCTCAAGCTCATGGCGAGCCTAGATCGAGGGCGTCTCTTCAACGGTTCTCCGTGTACCCCCACCGGTTTCTTCTCGGGGGCCGGGTTCAACCCGATGCGGAACTTAACGCCGCAGTTGAAGTGGCTGGAGAAAAAGATCGATGCAGGGGCGAAATTTCTGTACACTCAACCGCTCTACGACCCGCGGGACGCCGAGCGGATGATGAAAGCTCTGGAACCGTTCGACATCCCAGTCTTGGTGGGACTTCTGCCCCTGTCGAGTCGACGTAACGCTGAGTTCTTCGCGGCGGGTAAGATCCCAGGGGTCATGATCCCGGATAGGATCCTCGAGAGATACCGGAGAATCGAATCCGATGAGGAGGCACTGAATCTGAGCCTAGAGATGGCAGCGCAGATGCTTCTCGACTTGCAAGGTCTCGTTCAGGGATGCTATCTGATCCCGCCCTTCGTGAAGAACAAGTTTGCGTGTACCGCTGAGATTCTTGAACGAGCTGGAGTAAAGAAAGCAAGGATGTCCGCATAACCTATGAGTGACCATCCCTTACTGAAGATTCTAAAGTTTTCCGATGTTGCGACAGCCATCGGAATTATCGGCGTTGTCTTCATGCTTATCGTTCCACTGCCGAGCTGGCTGCTGGATACGCTTTTAGCCTTGAACTTCGCTATGGCGATCGTGATCATCTTGATCTCGATCTACATCCAAGAGCCGCTTCAGTTCTCCGTTTTTCCAACACTTCTGCTCTGTTTTACGCTCTTTAAGTTGGCTCTCGACGTCTCTGCCACGCGCATGGTCTTACTGTACGGCTGGATGAAAGACCCAGTCACGGGCGACCCGATCGGAGCGGGCACTATCATTCCGGCTTTCGGAAAGGTCGTGGTCGGCGGGAACATAGTGGTCGGCTTCGTCATGTTTATCATTCTGGTTGTCATTCAGTTGATGGTGATCGTGAACGGTGCAGAGCGCATCGCCCAGGTAGCGGCACGCTTTACCCTCGATGCTATGCCAGGTAAGCAGATGGCCATCGATGCCGACCTGCATTCGGGTACCATCGATGCCGACGAGGCTCGTAAGCGACGAAAAACGGTAGAGCGAGAATCGGACTTCTACGGTTCGATGGACGGTGCCGGCAAGTTCGTTAAAGGCGATAGCATGGCCTCGATCGTCATTATGATCGTCAATATTGCGGGCGGTATCCTGGTCGGGATCTTCTACCACAATATGACCGCGACCGATGCTCTGAACACGTTTGCCATCTTGACCATCGGGAACGGCCTGACCACCACGGTCCCGGGCTTCCTAGTCTCTACTTCGATGGGTATGATCGTGTCCCGAGCGGCCTCGGAGTCGAACCTCGGTGACGACCTGGCTAAGCAGGTTACCGCAAGACCGGACGTACTGAAGCTAGCTGCGGGTTTCATGGCTCTCTTGGGCTTCCTCGGACTCATCAAATTTGTGGCTTTCCCTCCGCTCCCGTTCCTGTCGTTGGCCGGCTTCTTTTACTATTTCGGAGTGGTCTTAGGGAAGGCTGCCCAGGACGATGAGCTGGTCGCCGAACTGACCGGTGGCGAGCCGGGTGCAGCTGGAGCCGCCGGAGCGGCCGGTGGTGCAGCAGCTGGCGGGGACCCCGGTGGGGATGCGCCCGGCAAGAAGCCTGAGAGCGTCGTTCAGCTCATGCAAGTCGATGCTATCTCGCTGGAAGTGGGCCGCGGGCTTCTCTCTCTAGTGGACCCTCGCGAAGGCGCCAAGCTGCTGGAGCGGGTGACCTCGATCCGACGCCACGTCGCTATGGAGTTGGGGATCGTGGTTCCAGGTGTCCGTTTTCGCGATAACCTCCAGCTGAAGCCGAACACTTATGTGATCAAGATCAAAGAGATCGAAGTGGCTCAAGGAGAGGTTCAGGTGAATCAGTTCCTGGCTATCGGTCCGGAAGAGAAACTTAAGAACTTACGCGGAATCAAGACTGTGGACCCGACCTACGGTATGCCAGGGGTCTGGATATCGCCTGAGCAGCGAGGCGATGCGGAGCGCTTCGGCTGTATGATCTTCGACCCGGTGAGCGTCGTTGCTACCCAGCTGACCGAGGTGGTTCGCAGCCACGCTTCCGAGCTGCTCGGACGCCAGGAGGTCCAGGCGCTCATCGATACCATCAAGAAGACCCATCCGGCCGTGGTAAAAGAGCTCATCCCCGATGGGCTCCAGCTGGGCGAGGTCCAGAAGGTGCTGCAGAACCTAGTTAAAGAGAGGGTCTCTATCCGAGACCTAGTGACCATCCTGGAGACCCTCGCCGACCACGTCCATATGACGAAAGACCCGGAGATGCTCACCGAGTTCGCCCGGGTAGCGCTGTCGCGCTCGATCTGCAAAGAGTATATGAATAACGAGGGGACCATCAACGTCATCACCCTCGATCCGGGGATCGAGCAGACCATTCAAGCTTCGATCCAGAGAACCGAGCAGGGCTCGTTCCTCACCATCGATCCCAACGTTGGCCAAGAGATCCTGCAAGCTATCTCGATGCAGGTCGAGGCCCTCCAGGAGAAAGGCCTACAGCCGATCTTGTTGACCTCACCGCCTATCCGGCCTTCGCTGAGGAAGCTGACCGAGCGCTCTTTTCCTAGCCTGGTCTTACTGAGTTGGAACGAGATCGCACCGAAGGTGAACGTCAATTCCGTTTCGATGGTAGCGATGTAGAAGGAGTAACATGGAGAAGTATCTTCCGAAACACTTGTGCCAACCCGAAGTTCTCGGGAAGGACGAGGCGCAGAGAGTCGAGCGTTCGATCGCCGAAGGGATCGAGGCTCACGTCAGCCCGTTTTTCGTGCGAGCGACCGAGGCGATGGGCTCTCAGTTTACGGAGTGGCGTGGTGAAGGGAAGTACCTCTACGACCCGTCAGGGGCGAAGCTCTTCGACTGTGTGGGAGGGGGGGGAGTCTTCGGTCTAGGCTTCGCGCACCCGGTTCTCGTAGAGGTCGTGAAGCGCCAGGCGGAGCGGGGAGGGTTGGTCTCTCGAACCGGACTCGTGCCGGGACAGGCGGAGTTAGCCGAGAAATTGGTGAGCCTCGCCGGTGGTGATCTCAAGTTCGTCTACTTCGCAAACAGTGGAACCGAGTCTGTGGAGGCCGCCATCAAGCTGGCGCGTCTGTCCACCGGGCGCCGGAAGCTGATCGGCACGAAGCTCGGCTACCACGGGATGTCGATCGCTACGATATCTCTGTCTGACATCGGGATGTGGAGGGACGGGATCGGACCTTACCTCGCGGGGACCGAGCAGGTGGTTCACGGGGATCTCGATTCACTCGAGGCGGCACTCGATGAGGACACTGCGGCTGTGGTCCTCGAGCCGATCCAATGGGCTTCGGGCTGTAACGTGGTGTCCGAGGACTATTTCTCGAAGGTGAAAGAGCTCTGCCGGAGGCGGGGCGCTCTGCTCATTCTAGATGAGGTCCAGACCGGGTTAGGGCGTACGGGTAAACCGTTCGCTTTTCAGCATTGGGGGGTCCAGCCGGACATTTTGTGTCTGGGTAAGATCCTTTCGGGGGGAATGGTGCCGATAGCCGCCGTTGTGTACACTCCAGAGGTACAGAAGGCTGAGCGCATGAGGGCTCTCTTTAATAATTCGAGCTATGGGGGGAATTCGCTCGCCTGTGCAGCGGGGATCGCGACCTTGAATCTACTCGAGGACCGGTACTTCGACAGAGCAGAGCAGCTCGGCGGCTTACTCGGAGAGGTTTTCGAGAGACTAAAAGTCAGGTTCGAGCCGATGTTGAGTGGCTATAGAGGGCTCGGGCTCATGCGGTGTCTGGAGTTCAACCATCCGGTGGTCGGGCTTCTCTTCGGTGAATGGATGCGCAGAGATCACGGTATCGTGGTCGCCTCCATGAGTCACATGCCGCAGTTCGTCAGAGTGAGCCCTCCTTTTATCTGTGACGATGAAGACATTTTGAGCATCGAGGACGCCGCTGTAGACTGTCTGCAGAAACTACAACAGACCTCGCCGGCTGCTTTGAACGAAGAGTACACCAGTCTAGTGATCCGTTTTCAACGGGCGATGGCAGCGTACGATGAGTCGGTTGAAGAGGCGGTTCTATGAAGCCACGACTAGGGCTTTCACCTGAAGAGCTGATCGAGACCTTCAATCAGATGTATCTCCAGAGCTGGGGAGAAGTCTCCGATAAGTTACGCTGGGATCTTGCGAAACTGACCCATCGATCCGAGGCTGAGGAGGTCGATCTCGCTCCGTTTTTGCTCGAACTGATGGAGGCGGTGGTGAACGCTGCGCGCGACTCTACGGTTCTCACCATCTACGAGAACAATGAGCGGTTGGCCGAGGAGTTGGAAGCTTGCGGTATCGAGCTTCCTCTCCAACGGGGCTAATCCGAGTTCGGCTGACTTTCAGTCGAAAGTTACGAAGCTTTAACCGTGTGCTACTTTAGCGCTCCTCGCGGGGATGCTAGACTGGGGGGGTCCCTCCCGAAGCGCAGGTTTCGCGAATAGGGCAGCTCC
>CAZDLH010000128.1:0-6870 GCA_964505925.1 uncultured Burkholderiales bacterium | reverse complement strand
GACGGCCTCGAGACCGCAGGCGCCGTTGGGTGGGCTGACGGAACGCTCCTCGAAGCCCGGCAGGAAGACGCCCTTGTAGTTCTGGCGCTCGACGAAGGTGTGAATAGTATCGCCGTAAGTGGCGATACTCGCGGTCTTCACCGAACCGTGGTCGTCGGTGTGCACCTTTACGTCCTCGACGAGCTCGGCGCCCCGCTCGAGCACAGCTTTCAGGCTCTTCGCAGCGTCATCGACCTCCATCGCCAGTACCTTAACCCCGTCGCCGTGGCGGGCGATGTGGTCAGCGATGGGCCCATCGCTGGTGATGGGGGTTGTGAGAACGAACTGGATCTTACCCTGCTGAAGAAGGTACGAGGCGCTCTCCCGGTGGCCGGTCTCCGGACCGCGGTAGCCCACGATCTCGAAACCGAAGTGGGTCCGATAGTATCCCGCCGACTGTTTGGCGTTCCCGACATAGAACTCTATGTGGTCCATGCCTCGAATGGGAAGAAAATCTTCGACGCTCGAACGGTTCACTGCTGCAGCCTTCATGGGTACCTCTCAATTCGCTCTAGGGAGTTGCCAAAGCCTTTTCCGACCGCAGGGTATGTCCTGCCGTCGGACTGTCGTTTCGTGGCCGGGGTCGACTTTTCCGCGATCCGTGGGCCAGGGGAGGACACCGCTCTACGGTGAGGCCTGAGCCGCCCGCCGGCGTCCCCAGAAAAGCCAGTAGGTAGCGCGCCAGAGGAGGAAGCATACGCCGGTGAAGACCAGGGTGATCCCCACGAAGGAAGGGATCGGGGGACGCCCCAGGAGCAGGCTACGGAGGAGCACCCCTCCCAGGATCCCCGGCAGCCAGGCAGCCGCGCTGCGAAGGGCAAAGCTCTTCCCGTCGGCTCGATCTTGGAAAGCTCCTACGGCGTAGGCCACCCCGAGATAGCTGAGGGCGAACGGAAGCAGAATTTCGAGCACTCGAGCGAGGACGAAGCCGTCCGGGCTGCGGTGGAAAGACATCCCACCGATGGTGAACGCCAGCAGGATCACCGCGTCGCCGGCGATGAGCGCTGAGCTGATACGGTTGCGCATCATGCCGACAGGCTACGCCCGGGGAAGGCAGACGTCCTCCCTCGGTTTCTAACTCCCGGGTGGACCACTTGTGCGCGGCTCGGTTTGAAGGCCTGCCTTTAGGGTTACAAGATGGGCATGATTGTCCGACTGCGCAGTACGCTGGAGTGTCAGATCGGGGAGGTCTCCATGGGAGGCTCGAACCCGGTCCGCGTTCAGAGCATGACCAATACCGATACGGCCGATGTGGCCGCCACAGTAGCTCAGATCGCCGAGTTGGCCGAAGCCGGTTCGGAGCTGGTCCGATTCACGGTGAAAGACGAGGAGAACGCTGCCGCGGTCCCCGAGATCCGAAAGCGGCTGCGAGCCATGGGCGTGAATGTGCCCCTGATCGGAGACTTTCACTACAACGGGCATAAGCTGCTGGTCTCCCATCCAGAGTGCGCACGAGCGCTGGACAAGTACCGCATCAACCCCGGGAACGTGGGGGTAGGTCGGCAGCACGACGCCAACTTTCGCACTATGATCGAAGCGGCGAACGAGTACGGCAAGTCGGTGCGCATCGGGGTGAACGGCGGTTCGCTGGACCAGGCGCTCCTGAAGGAGCTCATCGACGAAGATCTGGCCGCGGGCTCTCCCAGGGGCGCCAAGACGGTCTTCCTCGAGACCATGGTGGAGTCGGCCCTGCGGTCGGCGCGTCAGGCTGAAGAGTACGGGCTTGCCGCTAACCGGATCGTCTTGTCTACCAAGGTGAGCGAGGTGGCCGAAGTGATCCACGTCTACCGGGAGCTCTCCAAGCGCTGTCGGTATGCCCTGCACGTGGGGCTCACCGAAGCGGGTATGGGTCTCAAGGGTACCGTCAGCTCAAGCTTGGCGCTGGGTGTGCTGCTGTGGGAGGGGATCGGGGACACCATTCGAGTCTCGTTGACCCCGAAGCCGGGAGCGCCCCGAACCGAAGAGGTCGAGATCTGTCGCGAGATCCTCCAGAACTTAGGGCTGCGCAGCTTCACCCCCCGCGTTACCGCTTGTCCGGGCTGCGGGCGGACCACCAGCACTCTGTTTCAGGAGCTGGCCATCGAGGTGGAGCAGCACCTGAAGGAGCGGATGAAGGCTTGGAAAGAGTCGGGGTACGACGGAGTCGAGAGCATGAAGGTCGCTGTTATGGGCTGCGTGGTCAACGGCCCCGGGGAGGCGAAGGGGGCCAATATCGGCCTTTCGCTACCGGGCACCGGTGAACACCCGAGCGCCCCGGTCTACGCCGACGGCCGCAAAGTAGCCACCCTCAAGGGCGACGCGAAAGGTATCGCCGAGCAGTTTCTGAAGATGGTCGAAGAGTACGTGGAGACCCGCTACCGTCCTACTGTGACCGCATCCTGACCTGTTTCGGAAGGCTCGTATGACGACCTTATTCTTGCTTCAGCACTCTCCCCAGGACCGGCAGGGCTTCGAGGCCTTCTTTCCGCGCTGCTTGGAAGAGCTTGGGGACGGCCGCTCGGTAGTGGCGTTTCTCCGGGGGGACGGGGTCTACCAATCGCTCCAGGAGCAGCGACTGGAAGAGCCGGGGCTCTCGGTTCCGGTGGACGGCGGTTGGACCGCGCTCAGAGCTCGGGGCGTGGAGGTCTACGTCTCCCGGCGGTGCGCAGCTCTACGCGGGTTAAACGAACCGGAGTTCCATCTCGACTGGGTCCGCTTCGCCGATCTCGACAGGTTTTGCGAGCTCTGCCTAGAGGCCGGGAAGGTAGTCGTACTGTGAGCCCGTCGATCGAGATCGTCTGCTGTCGCCCCGAGCGCCGGGACGCCTTGTGCGAAGCCGCTCGCCTAGCGCTGAGCTTTCTCGAAGTATCGACGCGGCCCGGCCGCAGATCGATGCTGCCGAACCCTGGGGAGCGCCTCCGAGTCTACATCGGCCCGGCCGCCCTGAGGGAGTGCATCCCGACGGGGGAGACCGTTCTGGTCTTACTGCGAGCCTTGCAGAAGTACGGTGTCCCGGTCTACCGAAGCGCGGCGAGCGAGGACGGCGATCCTCCCGCTGATCGGTTGGCCTGGTGGGACGAACTCGAGCCGGGAGAGCCTGGGGAGCCGCCCGACGCTTTGCGACTGGAGATCGTATGAACTGTATTATCGCAGTGGTTTCGGACACCCACCTGCGCCGCTGGGACCCCGAGAGCGACCTGGCGCGCAGCCTAGAGGCTCAAGCCGAAGAGGGCCTCGACGGGATCTGGCACGCGGGGGATGTGGAGAACGAAGAGGTGCTCTCGAACCTGGAGCGGTACGCGCCGCTCTTGGTGGTTCGGGGAAACTGCGACCCGCCGATGAACCGCCCCCAACCGAACGCCGTCCGACAGCGGCTCGAGGAGCTGAACCTGGTCATGGTCCACGGTCATCAGCTCCCCTTAGAGCACCCCTCCGTGGTGCTGGACTCCTTCGACGACGATGTGGACCTGATCATACACGGACACACCCACTGTTTTCGAAGGGAGGAGAAGCGCCGCTTCGACGGCGGCTCCTGCTGGATTCTGAATCCCGGGAGCGCTACTTCGCCCCGGGACGAGGGCGGTCGATCGTGGGGCCTGCTCACGATGGAGGGGAAGCAGTGGGAGTTTCGCAAGGTCTCCCTAGAGTCGTAGGAGCGGCCTTCGTCGAGACCGGCTCGGCTCTACCTTAAGACTGCGCTACTGCAAGCTCCTCTAGCTCTTTTTGGGCCTCCTCGAAGAAGCGCTCGAGGTCGGAGAAGGTCTGGCAGCTCACCAACAGCGCCCGGAGTCGAGTCTCTGCTGGACCTTTCGCCGGGGCCCGGTCTCGCTCCCCGGCTCCCAACCGATACGGTAGAAGCTGTCCGCGTAGTTCGCGGACCAGTACGGGTTCCGGCTTATCGATCAGCTCGCGGGCCAAGCGCGCGTGTCGGCGCGCCACTTCCAGCGGGTGGTTCCGCGGAGCGCTGGCGGAGTCGGCGCTCTGCAGCCCTAGGGCGAGCGCTAACTCTCTGAACAGCCAAGGGCGTCGCAGCGCTTCTCGTCCGATCATCAGCCCTTGGCATCCGGTCGCCTCGAGGGCCTCCCGGGCGGTGACGGGGTCGATGATATCGCCGTTGCAGATCACCGGGACCCTCTTCTGGACCGCTCGAACCACCTCGGCTATGAGCTCTCGGTCGCTCTCACCGGAGAAGCCGTCTTCGGCGAAGCGGCCGTGCACGGTGATCATCTGGACCCCGGCATCCAGCGCGGCTAAAGCGAACGGCACCGCGGTGGGCTCCCCCCGGCGGAACCCGACCCGGACCTTCACTGTCACCGGAACCTTCACAGCTAGGCAAACGGCCCTCACTACCGCTTCGGCCCGAGGCAGATCGTCGAGCAGGGCAGCGCCGTGCCCCTTCTTGGCCACCTTGGGGACCCAGCAGCCCATGTTGATATCTACGACCGGGGC
Organism: uncultured Burkholderiales bacterium; assembly: GCA_964505925.1. GTDB lineage: Bacteria > Vulcanimicrobiota > Xenobia > Xenobiales > JADMJV01 > JAEXNA01. Next base: position 2,403 of record CAZDLH010000128.1, on the reverse strand, counting down.
CCCCCGCTGCTCCACGAGCTGGGCGGCCCGGGCCATCTGCTTGGGATCGGAACCGAACAGCTGCACGGCGAAGGGGCGCTCCCGCTCGGACCAGTCGAAGAGCTCGAGGGTGCGGCGGCTGTTGGGGTGGTGTTCGAGGGCGCTACTGGAGAGCAGCTCCGAGCAGACCAGACCGCAGCTGCCGAGCTGGCGAACCAGGGTTCGAAAAGCTACGTTGGTGTGCCCGGCCATGGGGGCCAGCAGTAGAGGGGGGTCCACCGTCAAAGGGCCGAGCCGAAACGGCTGTATTAGAGGGTCGTGCGGCACCTTTGCTCTTTTCCGAAAGGGCGCCTCCGGGGCCTGCCCGAACCTGCGGCGATGCAAAGATCGACCCCTTGGACGTCATCGGAGAGACTCGAAGTGCTCCGGGAAGGTAGTCGTGCGGCTCCCAAGGAGTCGGAGCTCTGCTTGAGCTTGGGGGAGGCCTGCCTCCGGGTCAACGAGGTCGACGAAGCGGCCAAGGCGTACGAGCGGGCCATCGAGCTCGACCCCCGCTCCGACCTGCGGGCTCTCTACTGGGAGTGGCTCGGGTTGGTGCGCGAGATGGAGGGTCGCCTAGAGGAGGCGCTCGAGGCCTACTTCTCTTGGCTCGAGGTGGACCCGGTGGCCGTGCGACCGCTGGACCGCTTGGGGACGCTGCTGGTGATCCTCGGTCGCTGGACCGATCTTAAGCTCCTGGAGTCGCAGTACGAGCGGCGCGCCGAGCTCAACGCGGACATCGGTAGCTGGGAGTCCCAAGCCCTGTACACCTTCGTCCTCCAAGAGTTCGGCGACGGCGAGCAAGGGCCGATCCTCGAGGTCGCTTATCGCGCTCTGCAGCAGGACCCGGACTCGCCCTCGATGCGCTTTCTGCTGGGTATCATCTACTACCGAGACGGCCAGTTCGAGCTGGCTCGAGGGGAGTTCGAGCGGGTGCTCGACCTGGACCAACAGCAGCTCTGGCGGGAGACTCGCTTCGCCCTGGATTGGGACGGGACTCGAGCCAAGATCATGTTGGCTAAGCTGGCTCAAAAGGAGGGGGATGGAGCGACGGTACTGACCCTGTTAGAGAGCTTGGACGGTCTCGATACCGCCGATAGCCAAGGGCTGACGGAGGTGGCCGAACTGCTCTTGGAGTACCGCAGCTACCGGCGCTTGGTGGACCTACTGGACGCGCTCCCCGGAGGCCCTTCGAGAGTCGAGCGCCTGAAGGCTGAAGGCCTCCTCTACCGGGGGGACTGGGCCGAGGCCGAGGAGATCTACGGCGCGGAGTTGGCGCTTCTGGGGACCTTGTCAGGCGAGGATGCCGAACCGAGCGAGGCACCTTCTAGTCTGTGGAGGCGGTTTCGCGAGAACGCTCCCAGCAGCGCAGGCGAGAGGCTCAAACTAGCTCTCCAGCTAACCAGGGAGGCCCCCGAGCGGACCGAGGTGTGGAGCGCGGTCGCCTCGGAGCTCGAGGAGCAGGGGCGGTTCGAGGCGGCCCGGCTCGCCGAGCTGGCTCTGACTCGAGTGGAGGGCGACTCGGAGGTCGACAGCGACCGAACTCAGTCGTCCGTGGAGGGCTCGGGCTGCGATGTGCTGCTCGTTCTTTGGGGGGAGGGGCCGCACCCCACCGCTCTCAGGATCCAGGCGGTGGCCGCACCGGAGGGCGCCACCGAAGATCGGCTCTTCGGCTGGGCGGCCGAGGAGCTCGCGCCCAGTCTAGAGCTGGCTCGAGTGCTGCTCCAGCGCTGCTGGCCCCGCCCCCTTCCGTGGTGTCACCTGCTGGTTAAACCGCTGGAGGATGAGCCGCCGATGTCCCCTCCGGTCGCCGCGGAGCTCCAGAGCGCGCCGCTGGCCTTTTTTCTAGCTCTGCTACGGGGGGCGGAGCCTTCCGAGGTCCGCTGCTCTGGACCGACGTTCTGCTTCGGAGCTTTGGACCTACACGGCAGGACCGAGGCGCTGCACGGTCTCGAGGAGAGCCTTCTGTGGTTGGCTGGCCGCGGGCTGTTGTGGAAGCGCATCGTGGTGGCGAGAGATGGGGCTTACCGGCTCTTGCGCTGCCCGGCGTGGCTCTGGCTGGATCGCTCTTTACGGCTGGTGGCCAACGTTGAAGAGTTCCTAGATGGGATGGAGGAGTCGTGAGGCGCACTACCGAGTTCGAAGCTGTCCTCGATCGGGCCCGAGAGGAGACCCGCCTTCTAGGCCACGGTTTCCTGGGCACCGAACATCTACTGCTCGGGCTGGTCGGCTACCGAGAAGGGGCCGCTGCACGCTTTCTTAGAGAGCGCAAGTTCTCGCTTTCCCGACTGCGCCAAGACGTGGTGGGACAGGTGGGCAAGGGGGAGGGAGGCGGAAGCCGAGAGGATCCACCCCCTTCACTGCGCGCGCTGGGGGCGGTCCGAC
>CAZDLH010000127.1:0-6896 GCA_964505925.1 uncultured Burkholderiales bacterium | reverse complement strand
CCCGGGGGTACGGCCTGATGAGCCACCTCTCCGACGGATGGGGCCCCTACAAGGGCGACTTCAGCAAGAGGAGCCGCGGCTCTCTCATCGCCTCCGATGCCGGTCCTGCCACCACCTATGCCCTTTTGAACCTGTCCGACCGCGGGGTCTTTATGCTCAAACCCGGGGAGACCGTCTACGGCGGTATGGTGGTGGGCGAGCACTGCCGCCCCGGAGACCTCGAGGTGAACGTCTGCCGCAAGAAGCAAGTGACGAACATCCGCTCCTCTACGTCCGAACAGACGGTACGCTTAGAGGTGCCCCGGGAGATCACTCTGGAGTCGGCCCTGGAGTACATCGCCGAAGACGAACTCGTAGAGGTCACCCCCAACCATATCCGGATCCGCAAGCGTCACCTGGACCCCCACGTGCGCAACCGGATGCGCAAAGAGAAGCTGGCGGGCAAGACCTAAAGAGGCGGGCCCTGGGAGTCCTGTTCGGTCGCCTCCCCGAGGACGGCGAGCGGCTCCCCTTCGAAGAGCACCCGATCGCCGGACTGAAGCTTCCGGCCCCGGCGCGTCTCCGGTTCGCCGTTCACCTGAACCAGGCCGTCGGCGATGAGGAGCTTGGCCATGCCTCCGCTCTCGGCCACACCGGCCAGCTGGAGATACTGATCGAGTCGAATGGGGTACCGCACGAAGTGCTGCTCCTTTTCTCGGAAAAAAGGCTACGCTCACCCCGTCTCGAAAAGTAGACCCCAGCGGGGTCGACTACAGAAACGGTGGTCAACTTGACCAAGTCTATCCTAACGGAGACAATAGGGCTATCATGAAAGCAGACATTCTCGACGCCATAACCGCCCCGAGGGCCGATAAGGAATTCGGTCTAAAGTTCGGGATAACGGCAGCTACACTGGTCGGCACAGTCGTTGTCGTACCGCTGTTCTTCTTCCTCGGCTACTTCGCCCAGACCATCAAACACAGCGAGCAGGGGAAGAAAGGTCTACCTGAATGGCAAGACTGGACAGGGCTCGCCGTCAAAGGTGGGGTCACTTTTCTCTCGGGACTGTACCTCTTACCGGGCGCCCTTCTCACCGCGCTCGCCGTCCTGCCCACTCTCAGCGGTAACGCCGGGCTTTTCTCCGGTCAAGCTCTGCTCGCCCGCTTCATCAACTTCGGAGGGGCCATCGCCTCGTTGGCTGGCCTCGCTGTCGCACTAGCGGCCATCTACGGCTACCTCCAGACGGGAAAGGTCTCCAGCCTGTTCAACGTCGCGGAGATCGCGAAGCGGCTGAAGTCCAACGTCACCGACGTGGCAGTCCTGTTGGTGTTCTGCGCCGCGGTAGGGGCAGCCTTAGCCGTCTGCCAGTACTTCTTGCCCTCCATACTCGCCATTCCCATCCTCATCCTCGCCAATACCCTAGCGTCCCTGGTCACGGCCCACTGGGCCGGCAGTATCTTCCGGGAAGCCGACGCCAAGGCCGCCGAGCCCTCCCACCGCCTGAACGAAGTGGCCGAGGACAGCCCGCTAGACCCGGTCGACGACTTCCAGAAGCAGCGCGACGACAACTACTGGACCTAGGAAACGCAAGAGCAGCTCTTCGGCCACCCACCTACGAAAGAGGGCGCGGTTTTTCGACCGCGCCCTCTCTCTTTACTGGGAGAGCTCGGCTCCCACTTGTCCTCGACGGCAGCTCACGGTCAGCCAGAAGAAGGCGCGGCGTCTTCTAACGGAGCGGTGCTGACGGGCTCCCGGGACCAGAAGCGTTCGACGGCCGCATTGGATTCGTGGCCGCTTAGGATGGTGACCGGCATCCCCACCTCCACCATCGTGAACAGCTCCTCCACCTCCTCGGTCAGCATCCTTAGGCAGCCGTGGGAGGTGGCCGAACCGACCGTCCAGGGGGCGTTGGTTCCGTGGATTCCGAGCCCGCCCCAGTCTAGACCGATCCAGCGAGTGCCCAAGGGGTTGTCCGGTCCGGGAGGGGTCGGTTTGGCGTCTTTAGCCCAGTCCGAATCCGGCGGGAGCCAAGTGGGATCGACCACCTTTTCATAGACGTAGTACAGCCCAGCCTGAGTCGGGTAGTCCTCGGTACCCAGACCGACGGTGTACCGCTTAGCGGGCAGGCCGGGGCGGTCCAACACCAGAGCGAACTCCTGGAGATTCACATACAGGTGCGGCCCCAAGAGCCGCAGCTCTTGCTTGCCGACCACCCCGTTGGGCTTCAGACCGTAATAAGCCTGGAGATCGCGGACAGCCTGAGCGGTGGCGGTGGTGTACACCGGACCTTCCAGGTCCAGACCGAATCGAAACTGCTTGAGTCGCCGGTGGAGCACCTCGATGTCCGGACCTCGGGCCCCCACCGTCAGGTGCGCCTCTCCGAACGTGTCGGTAGAGTCCAGCACGAAGGTACGGCTGCTGCGGCGGACTCTCCCGGCGCGGTCCACCACCTTCACTTCCAGTGTGTGCTCACCGTCGGGCAGCTCGGAGGTCTGCACCACCCAGCGCCGGTCCCCCTTGCGCGACCAGGTCACCGCCCCCCCTCCAGGGACCAGCCCCGAGGCCGCTGCGATCTCACCGTCGTCGCTCAGGTCCAGCTCGAAGCGTCCTTGGGAGGCGTTGAAGACCTCCCCGGGTGCGGTTCGCCAGATCACTTCCGGGTCTTCGGTATCCCAGAACACCGCCAGCTCGACTTCGGTCCGATTACCGGCCCGATCGCCGGCCGTCCATTTAAGTCGGTTCTGCCCTTTCGATAAGGGCACCGAGGTTTCGAACTGCCCGTCCTGATTCAAAGCGATATGCCGGGCTCCCAGCCTCAGGCTGTGCCCTCCTTGGCAGACCCCCCGGACGGTCAGGGTCCCCTCCCGCACCACCTGCTCTTCGAACTGGCCTTCCGTGTCGAGGCTCCAGCCCTCGAAGGTCAGCTCCGGCGGGTCGAGGTCGACGACCACACCGATCGGGTTGGGGTGAGCCCGACGGCCGAGCCAGGATGAGAAGCTCACCCTTAGGTCGTGGCGTCCGGGGGGCAGCTCCATCGAAAGGTCCACCCGACGCAAGCTCCGCTCGGTCTCGAGAACCGGCAGGACGAGACCGTTCGCGTCCTCCACGATCACCCCGGAGAGCGGTCCGAAGTACGGTACCGAAAGCTCGACCTGAGTCGAGGCGAAATAATGCTCCGGCGGCATCCCGTGCACACCAGTGGAGAATAGGGCCAGCGCCCCTCCCACCAGGAGGGCTCCGGCAGCTCCCATAACAGGGAGCTTCCGACGAAGGCGCAGGCCGCCGCTCTCATCTTTGAATCCCATTTTAAGCTTTCTCAAATCGCTCGTATCCCTCTTAGAATACCCGATTCCCGTCTCCTTCGCTCCTCACTCCTCTCAAGGGAAAAAAATTCAAGCAAGAGCTATGCCCGGGGTTCTAGGCATCGGGAGAGGGGGCTCAGTTGCGATCAGGACTCGGAAAAAAGGCAGCGCAGACCGGATATCCACATGGGTTCGCGCCTGGGCGTCGGCTCGCGATAGTAGACCAAGGCGCCCCCGGCCTCCATCCTTAGCTGGGGGTCGCAAAAGATGGGCCAGCCCACCTTGCAACCCAGCGAGCCGAGAGTCTCGAGGACGTCCTCTTCGGTGGCCTCCCGCAAGGCCTGGGGTAGGCGCTCCGGGCGAAGAAGGAAATGGCCCAACGGCGCCCAGAGGTAGGGTCGCGCCGGTTTGGGCGGTCGAAACGACGCCAGCGCCCTGCGGTCGGGGTCGGCGGCGCCAGCGGTGAGCCAGCCCGCGGCGCTCCACCCCTGCTCGGCGATCCGCGCCCAGCGCTGCCAGCGGTCGGCCAGCTGCTGGGCCGGCTCGGGTATTCCCGCCGAGACCGGGCCCACCCAGAGCGCCTCTTCCGGCAGCAGCCCGCCTCGCGCCAGTAGCCCGAGGGCCGGCTCCACCGTCACCTCTCCGGTAGTGCTCAGCACAGCCCACAACGGTGGGTCTCGCCGGATATCCAAGGCCCGCTTCACCCCCACCACTTTGAGCGCCGGCGAGGCCTTCCCTCCCGGGGCGCAACCCGCCGTGATGCCGGCGGTTCGATGGGCCTGCGGGCCTCGGTAGCGCGCCGCGCCGTCCCAGGTCGGCGCGGCCCTGAGGAGGTTCGCCAGCCTGTGAAGAAAAGAGAGCCCACATGTCGAAGCTTGACGCACCCGTGCGATACCCAGAATCCCCTTCTCCCCGTAGAGCTCTCCGGCGCTCTGCGCTAGCTCGCTGCGCTGCAGCTGGGGCCGTAGGAGCTATGCTGCTGTTCGTTCTGTTCGGCTCCCCATCGGTCCACGCCGCCCCCCAAGAGGCGGGACAGACGCCGACCGAAGCCCCGGGGAACCGTCTCCAGCTGCCCGACCCCACCGTTCTCCTGGCGCCGGACACCATCTCGTTTGCGGTGCTGACCGCCCAGGCCCAAGACGAAGGGTTCCGAGAGATGCTCGACATCGCTTGGAGAGGGCTGCAGAACGCCCGCGGCACCGGCACGGCACCGTTCATGAAGCTCTTGCTGCGAGCCATGTCTAGTCAGGTGGGCGCCGAAGAGAACGGTCTGCTCAGCTTCCTTCCGATCCAGATGGTGCGCACCGACGCCCTGGGCTCCGGCGAGACGGTCCCGCACCCTTCGTTCGCCGTGACGGTGGCGGGCTGGCCGGGTCTCCAGCAGATCTTCATGACCGGCATGATGCGCGATCGCAGCGGGGAGCCTTACCCGGTAGAGAAGACGGCCGACGCCAATCTCATCTACCGCGAGGGCTGGGAAGAGCCGGGTACCGCGCGCGTGCTGACCCGCCTCCACGGCACCTTCTTAGCCTTCCCCGACAAACAGCGCGCCTTGACCGGCGTCAAGCGCTTCGCCCAACAGCAAAATAGCGGCGGCGGCGGTCTGAAGGCCGAGCTGGAGGCCGGACTGGACCGCTCACACAACACCTACGGGGTGCTGGTCAACCGCGACGGATCTCTGCTGAACTTTCTAAGGTGGCTCAACAAGGCCGACGTCCATCGAGCCGAACAGGCCGTGGGCGCCGAACGACTGCGCGCGGTGCTCGAGCGCGTCGAAGCGATGACTTGGGAGGGGAACCTGGTCAACGCCGACGAGTTCGACTTCAAGCTGCGCTTCCTGACCGCCGACGAAAAGACTCGGCAGGAGCTGACCGAGGTGCTCAAAGAGGTCCGTACGGTCCTCGACGATTACGGTCGAGCCGGAGAGATGCAGGCCACCGGGATGGACCGAGAGCTGTTCGTAGACTTCACCATGGTCGGCTACCGGCAGATGCTGGAGTCGTACCTCGAGACCTTCTGAGCCTAGAGCGCTCCCGACTCGCTTCCTAGACCGGTCCCCTCCGGGCCCCGAAGGCGCTAGCGCTCGAGAACGAGATCCACGGTGCGCACGTCCGCCACCGCGACACCGGCGATCTTCCGAGGACTCCAGCGCGCCTTCTCTAGGAGACCCAGGATATAGCGGTCCAGGTCTGGGGTGCCGGTGGCCTGGAGTAAGGTGACGGTAAAACTCCCGTCGGCGGCGATCTTGAACTCGGCCCGCACCGAAGCCGAAGTGACCGCCGAGTACTGTTCGGGTAGATCCAGCGACGGTAAGTGCAGGGGCCGGGAGGCCGAGCTCGGCCCCACCGGCGCCGTAGGCCCTGCTGGGGGGGACGGTTCCGCTGGCTCGGGCGAGGGTTCGGATGGCGGCTCTGGAGAGGGTTCGCTCCACAGCGGCAGGGGAGTTCGGGAGCTCGGCGGGCGGGGCCGCGGAGTCCGGGGCTCAGCGCTCACCGGTCCGGACTCCGCCCCGGTGGGCTCGACCTGCGGTCGACTGGGGGCTCTGGGATAGTCGGGCTCCGGTAAGGGCCGAAACGCTTCCAAAGCTCGGGCGGGCTCCTCCGCGAGGACCGGCAGAGCCGACACCTCCCAACCCGGCTCGGAGCGCTCCGGAGGCGGCGCCAGGTCCTCCCTCGCCTCCTGGGGCGAGCTTTCCGTAGGGGCCTTCGGCTCCGGCTCTACGGCCGCCACGGTCACCGGTCGGACCGTCCAGCGAACCCCCAGCTCCTCGGGGGCCTCGGTCTGCGCTCTGCTCCAGCTCGGCGAAGCTGAACCCGTCGCCAGCAGCCACCACAGAAGAATACCGCTGCCTAACAGGGAGAGGTGCAGTACCAGAGAATGACCGAGAGAGCGCCAGGATAGGTCTGTCAGAGTGGATCGCCTCCCCAGACCCTCCATACCCGCCCACATTCGTGTGCGGGTGATGGGCGAGTTTTGTCCCGAACGTCCCCGGGTATGAGCCTAGCGTATTTCAAGGTCTATGCGATCAGAAAAAGGGGTTTATGTTTACTGAAGGTAGCAAAATTTTCCATTCGCTCCACGGTATTGGAACTGTGGTTTCGGTCGAAGAGAAGGTTGTCCTTGGCCAGCCGACCCGCTTCTCCATCTCCAGCTTCGGTGACGACGGGCTGAAGATCATGATCAACCTAGACCGAGTCGACACTATGATCCGTCCGCTGATCGAACCCTCCGATGTCCCGAAAGTTCTCGAGCATCTGGAAACCTGGGTGTCGGACCTGCCCAGTAAAGCCCCCACCCGCTACAGCACCAACCTCAACAAGCTCAAAAAAGGCGGCGTTTTCGCCCTCTGTGAAGTGGTGAAAGGGCTGACCGCCCTAAGCGAAGAGCGCAAGCTCACCCCTAAGGATCAGGCTATGCTCGAGCAGTGCCGTAAGCACCTAGCCGAAGAGCTGAGCCTAGTGCGCGATGCCGACCCCGGCGAGATGGAGCAGATGATCGACTCCACCTGCCGAAGCTCGCAGAACTAAGCGCACGACCAGCGGCCCCGAGCGGGGCCGCTGGTCGTTCGGCCACAGAGGAGCCCGACGGTGGGAACGGAAACCGAAGCCTATGCAG
>CAZDLH010000126.1:0-6910 GCA_964505925.1 uncultured Burkholderiales bacterium | reverse complement strand
GAGGACTCCGGAGCCGCCTTTCGGGTGACGGTGGAGAACGAGCTGCTGCAGGACCGCGTTGTCAGGGTGCGCTCGGTGGGAACTTACGGGCGTCTTTCTCGGGTGGTGGAGGCGGAGCTCGAAGCCGACTCCGGGGGGCTCGACGGACTCTCCTTGGACGGAAAGGTGTACGTTTTCGACCGGGCTTTCATGAACGCGATAGCTTCGCCTTCAGAGCCCTTGGCTCGACCCGGTCATATCTACACCGCCTACCAGGCGGGGGGCGGTTCGTACGAGGGTCGGGACTTCGATTCGGCGGGCCGGACGCCTCTGCTCCACGCCACTGGGGACATCGCCACCCGGGGCGTCTTCCAGTCGGGGCTCGAGCGGGTTGCGCGCCAGGAGTTGGCGAACACGACCAGGCCTAGGTATCGGCTGGACCCCACATCGATGACCTCGGGTTCGTTTACCTCGGTGGGGAGCCTCTCTTCGGGCTCCATCTCTCAGAACACCCAGGTGACCGGCGACCTCGAACTCTTCGACAAAGTGGTCGTACCGAAAGGGGTCACGCTGGTGGTGGATGGGGATGCAAGGTTCTTTGGTGGGCTGACAGGGGAGGGCCAGGTGGTGGTCCAGGGTAACGCCATCGTAAGGACGGACGCCGTCTTCGACCCGACCCTCGAGGAGGGGATCAAGCTGCACGTGGACGAGACCCTGCTGATCACCCACCCGTCCACAGCTATGGAAGACAGTGAGATCCAAGATACGCAGTTTAGTGTGGTCGGAGACTATTTCGCTCAGATGCCGGTGACGGCCTCGAGCGAACTGTCGGTCGCGCTGCCGGTTTCGGCTCCCAAAGGAGTAGAGTTTTTCGAGTGGTACGGCACCCAGATCTCTAGCGGAGGCATGAGCGGGGACTACGAGTTTAGCCTTTGGCACGACGGCGACGGTTCCGACGTCTATCCAGGGCTCAGCAACGAAACACAAGGGTGGCTGAAGCAGTCGCAAGGGGTCTTGTCCGAACTTAAGGCCTGGGGAGGTGCGCCGTGATGAGGCGAAACGAGATCACTGGCGGAGAGCGTCAGAAAAGACGGAAGCGAAGACGACAGATTCTCCTTCAAGCGCTCCTCATAGTGCTTTTCGCTCTGGCCCCCAGCTACGCTGGGGGTGGTGGCGGTGGGGGCGGCTGTTCGAATACGTCATCGAATTTCGCCAGTGAAGTCACGGATACGTTTGAAGACGAGGAGCCTCCCATCACGGACCTGGCAGCTCTCGTTCTGCACGAATCGATCGACTCCGACAGCTACATGGAGCGCCTTTTGAGCGGAGCCTCCAACCGGTTCGATGCCCGACTGCCGGGCTATTCCTACTTCCAGGGTGTCGCCCAGGCGTACAACCATATCCTGGTGGCCGGGCAGGTTCGAGTCGTAGGAGGGGTACTCGGAGCCGACGTGCCCAACGCCACTGCGAGCTTCTACCAGGGCGCCATGGTGACCACCAATGCTCAAGCTTTTTTCGGCGCAGGACAGAGCCTGACCGGTGGGGATGACGGAGTGGTGATGAGGATCCGGAGCTGGCGTATCGTACCTGAGGAAGAGTGACTCAGGCGCCGGGAACTCCGCATCGGCTCTCCAGTACGACCCGCCGGGGCCTCCCGTCCTCACTCCATTCGGCGGTCACGACCAGGCGGTAGATGCGATCGTTGACGGGTTCGGCTTTGGCGGTCAATCGTATCTCTGTGGCGGCTTTGCGCTCGGCCTCCGCGAGCCTTCCATCGTCTGCCTCAGATAGGAGATCCTCGGTGTGCACCTCGAGGTATCCGTCGGCATCGTTGAGCGCCTGCTCGAACAGCGGCTGATGATCCCGGACCCGCTCTAACAGATTCCTGGCGACCACGGAAGCCAACGCCTGCCGTTTTCCCTCGGTGGCCGTCCGGTGTACCAGGGCGGTGTAGCCGACCATCGTGAAGACAGCGACGAGGAGAAGTCCGAAAGCGACGAGGACTTCGAGCAGAGATACGCCGGAGGAGCCGGATCTCGCACTCGAGTTGGCCCTGCCGCATAGCTTTGGAGGTGACACATCTCTACCTTCGAGGCATCACCGGATGGGTCCCCCTGTAGTGAGGAGTGCCGGGTCTTCGTGCGGCTCTAGAAGGGCCTCTACGGTGCCGTCCGAGCGGATCAAAGCGGAGTAGCCACGGTTGGAAGCTTGCACCAGGGGGCGGCGCAGAGCGACCGCCCTGAGGATCGCGCTGTGGAGGTGGGCTCTCTGGGCCCACCTGGTGATCAACGGAGCATCGTTGGTCATGACCACCAGCAGGTCTGGAGTCGGCCCGCTCCGGAGCAGGGGGACTGTGGATTCGAAACAGATGAGCACCCACGCCCGACCGACGGATGTCTCGAGGCTCTCTTCGGAGGGGCCGGGACTAAGGTGGTGGCCGACGGGGAACGGGCGCCACTCGAGATAGTGGTCCTTCATCGGCTCTGGGAGCGGTACGTACTCCCCGAACGGGACCAGCCTGGCCTTGCGATAGGTGGGCCCCACGCCCGCACCAGGGCGGAAAACAGTGGCGCTGTTATAGGAGCCTTCCGGCTGCGGCTCGATGGACCCGACCAGTAGTTCGCTCCCGGCTAGATCGGCAAGGGCGGTCAGCTCTTCCCGGTCGCGTTCGCGAGCGAGCAGACCGAGCACCGGCCAAGAGCTCTCAGGCCAGACTACGAGCTCGAGCTCGGAACCCTGGAGCCGCTCGGAGCGAGTCAGAGTGGTGAGGCTCTTGAACTCGGCCTTTAAGAGACCTCGGTAGCGTGCGTCCCAGCGGTCCTGTTGGGAGTGGGAGGTGTGGAGGGCCCCCACTTTCTCGAGGAGCCGGTCTCGTTCGTTCGGCGCACCGGACCAGACTGCCCAGCTCGATAGGAGCCAGAGCGAAAAGAGCCCTAACCCGGCAGCCCGGAGGCGGAGCGAGGGCCCGAGCAGCCAGTAGGATGCGGTCGCCCAGATGCCCGCCAGACCGCACAGCCCGAAGATAGGGAGTAGACCGATGAGCCAGGGCCAAGGGGCCAGTGCGGCCGCCAACGAGTCCCAGTCGAAGCCGAAAGGTCCGGCCAGCGCCAAGAGTTGAGTGCCGGCGTACCCTAGACCGTAGACCAGACCTCGTCGAAACGGGTCCGCTCGCCCAGCGATGCGGTCCTCGAGCAGCAGCACCGAGAGCAAGAAAGTCCATGGCAAAGACCGCATCAGCACGAGTATGAGCCAGTACTCCGGGCCGTAGGTCCAGGCCCAGCCGTGTAGGACCCCGTTGAACGAGAGAACCCACAGGGCGAACGCGAGAACGCGTGACCGACCGGAGCTTCGATCGAGGAAGGCTCCGAGCAGTCCTGGTGCCAGCAGGCACAACACCCCCACGGTCCACATGGGGGCGAGCTGGCATAGGAGTGCCGACAGCCACAGCGCTGCCATCGCGGCCCGGTGTGTCTTCGGGCGGCGCGTCATGCGATCGATATCGGTCCGTGCCCCCCCGCGGTAGGCCAGCGGTCTATGGGAGGCCAGCCCTCCTCAGGGGGGGTCGCAAGAAAAATTGGAGTTTTTCTCGATAAGGCGCCTCTGGTCAAGAGGAGTTTCCTGAAGTGGAAAAAATATTTTCTGATTATGGAACTGTTCGCAAACCCTGAGATCTGGATCGCCCTCATAACTCTAACCGTCCTAGAGATTGTTTTAGGTGTCGATAATATTATCTTTATCTCTATAATGGCTAGTAAACTCCCCCCAGCCCAGCAGGATAGGGCCCGCAAGATCGGGCTCTTCTTGGCTATGTTCACCCGCATCCTCCTACTTTTTGGACTCTCGTGGCTCGTACACCTCACCGACCCCCTCTTTACGCTCTTCGATCACTCCTTTTCTGGACGGGATCTCATCCTGGGACTAGGCGGGATCTTCTTGATCTATAAAGCCACCAGCGAGATCCATCATAAGCTCGAGGGTCAAAACGAGGAGGCTCACGGCGGGGAGCTTAAGACGGTGACCTTCAAGTCGGTCATCGTTCAGATTCTGATTCTCGATGTCGTCTTCTCCTTAGACTCGGTGATCACCGCTGTCGGGATGGTCGACCACTTGATAGTGATGGTCACGGCGATCATTATCGCGGTCGGCGTCATGCTCGTGGCGGCCCGCTCGGTGAGTGAGTTCGTGGACCGCCACCCGACGGTGAAGATGTTAGCGCTATCGTTTCTGCTTTTGATCGGCTTCACGTTGGTGGGTGAGGGGCTCGGACATCACATCCCTAAAGGGTATATCTATTTCTCGATGGCCTTCTCCGCTTTCGTGGAGTGGCTCAACATCCGAGCTAAGCCGAAGAACGGAATTGAGCCCGTTCAGTTCCATCAGCCGAAGCTCGTCACGGACATCGCTTCGCCCCCCGCTCCTTAGAGCATTTTAAGGTGCCCGGTGTCCATTCCGGATGCGCTTCATGCTAGACTCAAGGCCATGTCGAACGAACGTCAGGTCTTGATCGTAGAGGATGAAAACAGCGTGGCCCGCTTCTTGTACCAGGCGCTCTCGGAGGCCGGATATGAGCCGACCGCCTGCGGGAACGGCAAGGTCGCCTGCGAGCTCGCGAAGGCTCAGCCCTACGATCTGATCTTGTTGGATCTGAATCTTCCGGGGCGGGACGGACTGGAGGTCTGTCGCGATCTGAGGAGCTCGGGTCTCGATACGCCGGTTCTGATGCTGACCGCGCGCGATGCGACCGAAGATAAGATCGCGGGCCTCGATTCCGGAGCCGACGACTATATCGTGAAGCCGTTCGAGCTCGGTGAACTGTTAGCTAGGGTGCGGGCTCTCCTAAGGCGCGCGGCATCCCCGCTCCCTAGCGAATCCGGACCGGCCGACGAGCTCCGGCTCGACGACGTGCTCTTGGACCGTCGAACCCGGATCGTCGAGCGAAAAGGGAGGCGGCTCTCCCTGTCCAGCACCGAGTTCGCTCTGCTGGAGGTGCTGCTCCGAAGCGCCGGTGAGGCGGTCTCCCGAGAGCAGCTACTCAAAGACGTCTGGGATTTCGACTTCGGGGGGAGCGCAAACGTGCTTCACGTCTATATTAACTATCTGCGAAACAAGCTGGAGGAAGGGGGGGCTCGCCGCCTCATCCACACCGTGAGAGGGGTAGGTTACCGGGCGGCCATCAAGCCTTGAGCCGGGTGACGCACACGGAGCCACAGGCGTGATATCGCTGCGGGTCCGACTGACCGCGAGCTGGATGGCCATCCTAACATTTCTGGCCACAGCGAGCTGGGTGGCCATCGTTTTCTCCAATCAACGCAGTGCGGAAGCGTACGCTGCCTCCGCACTGGCGAGCGTGGTCAGTGAACTAGACGAAGAGATGGACCCTAAGCTGTCGTTCGAAGACGACTACTTCGAACTCGTCGAGGAGTTGGAAGAGGAAGCGATCCACCTCTCCGAACGTCTCCTGCTCTTGCGGGTGGCCGCCGGGCGGATAGTGGACTCATCGGACCTTACGGTGGCCCAGCCGGGGGACCCGATCCCAGATCTCCGAGCGGAGTGGCTGCTCGAAGAGCTCTCGTTTCGGGGGCAGACTCTCCTCGTGGGCTTCTTCTTTCGGGATCGCCAAGAGCAGCTCGAGCGGCAAGCGGCTCAGCTAGCGCTACTCGGGTTCGGAGCGGTGGTCCTCACCTCGCTAGGGTGCTGGGTCCTAGTGGGCCTGTCGCTGTCCCCGATCGAAAAGCTAACGCGCCAGGCCCGGACCACGAGATCGCCCGGACTGGAGAGCAGATTGAGACCTCCCTCGAGGGATAGAGAGCTCTTGGACCTCGTCGACACCCTCAATAGCTTTCTCGACGGTCTCGCGAAGGCAGCCGAGGACCGCTCCCGATTCTACGCTTCCGCTTCCCACGAGCTGAGAACTCCGCTTCAGGCTCTCTCCGGTCATCTGGACTTGGCGCTCAGTCAGCCCCGCAGCGAGCGCGAGTATCGAGAGACCATTCAGGAGGCACAAGCTCAGACCCGCCGACTGATTCGGCTCACCCAGGATCTCTTGACCCTCAACCGTTTAGAACAGCGAGCCGACATTCGGAGGGAAGCCGTCGACCTCGCCGAGCTCTGCGAGCAGGTCTGGAGCGGTCTGGAGGCCAGAGCCCAGAGTCGACGACTCGAGGTCGATCTGGAGCTGCCGGAGCGCTGGTCGATCGACGGCTCCACCACTCTACTGACGATGCTACTGCAGAATCTCTTTGAGAACGCAGTAAAGTACACTCCTGAAGGGGGGCGCGTTCGGATCGCGCTCGATCCGATTCGAAGGGCGCTTCTGGTGACGAACAGCTCGCCCTTTATACTGGAGGCCGATCTCGTGCGCCTCTGCGAGCCGTTCTTTCGACCGGACCCTTCGAGGGAGAGCCGCACCGGCGGGAACGGACTCGGTCTTCCGATCGCTCGCTCCATCATCGAACACCTACAGTGGGCTATGACGCTCGCCTACGGAGACGGGGAGTTCGCGGTGGAGGTACGGGTCGAGCCCCGGAAGGCTCTAAGTTAGGACAGCGCGGCCTTCGCTTAGAGAAGCTCTAAGTATTCTTCCCTCACCTTCTAAGCAGACCCTAAAGAGAATTCGTAGGCACGAGAAGGTTAGAAGCGAACGGAGCCAGCATGACATCTTTTCGTTTTCTATATTTTCGGAGGGTCTGGCGACGAACGCTCGCGCAGAGCCTGATTCTGATTTTGGTGGCCGTAAGCTTCGCCCGAGCAGAGCCTCTCGACGGCTTCGTCTTAGGGGAGAGGGAGCTTCAACTCCAGTCCCCGGTGGTCGGGTCTACCGCGGGGAGTGCCGCCGAAGGCCGCCCGCTGGATACCGACGACCAGGTCGGCCTTCCGCTGGAAGCTTCGGGTCCCCAGCCGGAGCCGCGTCAGGCGCAGACCGAACCGGAAG
>CAZDLH010000125.1:0-6926 GCA_964505925.1 uncultured Burkholderiales bacterium | reverse complement strand
CGGTGGCCGAGCTGCGCCGCCTACTCCAGGAGTTCTCCGGTACGACGGAAGTGGTGGCCGACGCCTCCGAGTGGTCGGGGGAGGGGCCGCTGGTGGGCTTAGAGGCCGGCCTTGCCTCCTGTCGGGCGGATCGCTTAGCCTTACTCAGCATCGATCAGCCCGACTTCCCTTTGGAGTACCACCGCCACCTTCATCGCTTTCTGCAGCTGAGACCCGCCGGTCATGCGGAGCTCCCGCGAGTCGACGCTGCGGCCTATCGGGACTCCGAGGGGGTGCCCCAGTGGGTCTGCGGAGTTTTTCACCGCTCTTTGACGGATGAGTGCCGAAGCGCTCTGCGGCGGGGGGAGCGCTCCCTACGCCGCTTCGCAAGCTCGGTTACCGGAGCATCGCTGGTCCCCCCGGCTCGTCTACTCGAGAGCTCCCCCTGCGCGCCGTTCCAGAGCTTGAACACTGCCGAACAGGCACAACGAGCGGGTTGGACCAGAACCGGTGGAGGAGCTAGCTGTACCGATTGACCCGCTGGCCACTCAGAAACCCGAAGCTTGCCAGGCCGTTCCGGCGACAGAGCTCGATGGCCAGATCGCTGGGGGCGCCCAGAGCAGCGACCCAGTCGGCTCCCGCCCGCACCGCCTTCGCAGCGAGCTCGAAGGAGAGCCTGCTCGACAGGAGTAGGCCGCTGCCCGGTGTTAACCGAAAGCGGGCAGCGTCGGCCGCCGGATCGGATTCGAGGAAGAGACCCCCGAGGGCTTTGTCCGCAGCGTTATGCCGCCCCACATCTTCGACGGCCTTCAGAAGCTCCATGCCCGGTCCGAGGATGAGACAGGCGTGGGATGCGCCGGTGGCCTCGAAGACCGGGCAGACCTCCTCGAAGAGCCCGCTGGCTCGGTAGAGGTCCTGGGGGGACGGCGGGGGGCTCCGTTCGGGTTCGCTTCGCGCGCTGTCTTGCAGGAGCGCCTCGCGCCCGCTCAGACCTTCGAAAGTACAGAGTCCGCAGGCCGACTGGGGGGAGCCGCCGTGCGCTTTGGCAGGGGCGCGCCTCAAGGCCTCCGAGAGGGGTAGGCGCAACCGAGCGACGACCCGATTTAGGAGGTTTACCCCACCGCCGGTGCAAAAGCTGATCTGGTCGAGTTCGAACCGTCGCTCGACGAGTCCCAATCCGTAGAGTAGACCAGCGGTCAGGGCGAAATCGTCCCCCGGGGTGCGCATGGTCGCTAGCAGGGGTTCGTTGCGGTGGCCAGCTACGGTCCACAGAACGTCTAGCGGCTCCTCCACGATGAGTCTGTCTGAACGGCTCCGGGTCTTACCGTCTCGTATGACCCGTACCCTTTGGCTGACGGTGCGTCCTCTCTTCTGCATGGCGCTACGGTCGGGACGCGGGGGAAGGCTCGAGCGTGACGGCGATCCGTTTGGAGGCGGGACAGCCGCTCTGGGGGTCCCGATGTTCCACCGGTACCACCGGGTTTGCCTCCGGAAAGTAAGCAGCGCAGCAGCCCTGGGGGATAGGGTAGGCCACCAACGCGAATCCGGCGGCTCGCCGTTCGATCCCTCCGTAGCGGGAGACCAGATCGACGGTGTCGCCTCCCTGGAGGCCTGAGCGCTCCAGGTCCTCCGTTGAGATCAGGACCAATCGGCGACTGTTTCGGATCCCCCGATAGCGGTCGTCGTAGCCGTAGACGGTGGTGTTGAACTGGTCGTGGCTACGGATGGTGGTCAACCAGAGGGTGCCCGGCGGCGCCGCTTCCACTTCGAGCCCGACAGGTGCGAATTCCGCTTTACCGCTGGAGGTGGTGAACCGCCCTTCCCGCGGACCGTTCGGTAGATAGAAGCCGTTGGCTTCCCGTACCCGCTGGTTGAACGGTTCGAAGCCGGGTACGACCCTTTCGATACTGTCTCTGATGATATCGTAGTCGCCGGCGGCCGCGTCCCAGTCGAACGGACCCGGCAGGCCTAAGGCCCTAGCGAGGCCACAGACGATGGAGACCTCCGAGCGCAGTTCGGGGGAGGCGGGCTCCAGTCGCCCTTGGGAGCGATGAACTTTCCCCATCGAGTTCTCGACGGTCACGAACTGCGGACCGCGCGCCCCCAGATCGATCTCGGTGCGCCCCAGGCAGGGCAGAAGGAGCGCTTCCCGTCCGGTGACCAGGTGGGACCGATTGAGCTTTGTGACCACTGCGGCGGTGATGTCACAGCTCTGAAGGCCGGAGGCGGTCGCGCCGGTGTCCGGAGAGGCGCTCAGGAAGTTCCCTCCGAGGCTAACGAAGACGTCGATCTCCTCGCGGTTCATGGCCTCGATGGTCTCCGCGACGTCTAAACCTGGTTCGGTCGGAGCAGAGAACCCGAACTCGCGACCCAGCGCGTCGAGAAACTCCTGCCTCGGGCGATGCTCGATGCCGACCGTTCGATCGCCTTGGACGTTGGAGTGCCCTCGAACCGGGCATAGACCGGCTCCCGGTTTACCGATGGCCCCTCGCATCAGAGCCAGCTGGGCCAACGCTCTAATGGTGGGTACGGAGTGGACGTGCTGTGTGAGACCCATGGCCCAACAGAAGATGATGCGATCGGTCGAGGCTAGCTCGGAGGCCAATCGGGCCACCTCTTCGAGCTCGAGCCCCGCCATCTCTAGGAGCGCTTCTAGCCGGTGGCCGTCGAGCTCCTCGAGCCAGGCCTCGTATCCCACGGTGTGGCGCTGTACGAAGTCCATATCGACGCCCGGGCGCCCCTGTCGGCTAGCCTCTACCAGGAGTTTTGCCAACGCCTTGAAGAGCGCCAGATCCCCGCCCACCTGAACGGCTAGGTGTCCGTCGCACAGTTCGGTTCCGCCGCCCGCAGCGGTGCGCCATCCGATCAAAGGGTTGAGAAAATCCTGGGGGTTTTGGAACCTCCCCAGCCCCGCTTCGGCCAGCGGGTTGATCGAGTAGATCCGACTCCCGTTTCGCTTGGCTTGCTCTAGAGCGCTCAGCATTCGGGGATGGTTGGTGCCGGGGTTCTGTCCGATCACCAGGATCAGGTCGGTGCGACTAAAATCATCGAGGGTCACGGTGCCCTTCCCGATCCCTATGCACTGAGTCAGAGCCACGCCGCTGGACTCGTGGCATAGGTTCGAACAGTCGGGCAGGTTGTTCGTCCCGAGCATGCGCACCAGGGTGCCGTACAGGAAGGCAGCTTCGTTGCTGGCCCTGCCAGAGGTGTAGAAGCTACAGGCCTCCGGAGAGCGCGCCCCGCGGATCCGATCGGCTAGGAGGTCGAAAGCGGAATGCCAATCGATGGGGCGGTAGTGGAGGCTCTCGGGAGCGAGGTACAGCGGTTCGGTGAGCCGACCGAGTCGGTTCAGCCGGAAATCGCTAAGACGGGAGAGCTCCTCCACCGAGTGTTGGGCGAAGAAGGAGCCATCGATCCGGGCCTTGGTGGTCTCGTCGGCGAACGCTTTGGCCCCGTTCTCACAGAACTCGAAGAGGCTCCGCTCCTGGGGGTCGGGCCAGGCGCAGCTCGGGCAGTCGACCCCGCCGTCCTGGTTGGCCTGCAGCAGCGTCTTCACTCCGCGCACGAGCCCGGGCTGCGTATGCAGGTGGCGCACGGTGGAGATCACGGCCGAGAGTCCGGCAGCGGAGGTCTGGGGACGGCTCTTGCTGGGGGGGCGCTCCCCCTCCCGGACAGTCCACTCCGGGGGGGATTCGTACAGTACGTTGCGGCGATTCATTTTTCAAGCTTCGCTCGAAGGCTCCGAGACCCCTCGAAGACCGAGTGAAGCTCTAGAGCGGCTGCCCCCGCCGGAGCTCGAGCCTGCTCGGTGGCGTCATGCCCCGTAATAAAGAGCTAAAAAGGCGAGGATGGCGAGCAGCACGATCGAGTAAATGGCGCTCAGACCGAGAGGGTTGGTGCTGGTCCGATAGCGGTGATACAGCCTCTCTTGGTACTCAGCGATGGCCTCCGGCCTCGCGCCTCTAACCCTCATGGCGACGGTGGCGGCCATGGCGGACAGTCGGGCTGGGGCGTGGGAGAAGAAATGGACGGCTCGAGCCGGGAGCCACTTTAAAAAGAGCGCATCGCCCCAGGCGTGGATCCCGTTGAAGGCTCGGTCGAAGAGCCGACCCAAGGCGCGGCAAAGCGAGTCCCAGATGGCGTTGCCGTCGTGGTTGTAGACCCGAATCTCGCGAGGGTAGAGCCCCGCACAGATCAAGAGTACGATGGCCAGTCCAGCGAAGCTCAGAACCTGCAGCTGCTGGAGTACGGAATAAGTGGCGTACGCTTGATAGGTGGTCTCGCCGGGCAGTATCGGATAGAGGAAGATCCCGGGGGCTAGGCCCACCAGAAGACACAGGCCAGCAGCGATCCCCATAGCCGCTTTCATCGCCAAGGGAGCCGGTTCGACATCCCGTTTCGCGGGACGGGCGAAAAAGGCGTAGAAGGGCACTTTGAAACCCGCTTTGGGTAGAACTCCGGCGGAGGCGATGAGCAGTCCGAGAGCCGCCCAGGCCAAACCCGCACCCTCCTGCTTGACCGAACTGGTGATCATGCTTTTCGTCACGAAGCCTGAAAAGCCCGGTACCGCTGATAGGGCCGCGGCACCCACGATACAGCAGACCGCGGTGAAAGGGAGTTGGCGAAAGAGCCCTCCGAGGTCGGTGGCCCGGGCGCTTCCGGTACGGTAGAGGCAGACCCCGACCGTCATGAACAGAAGTCCTTTGAAAAGGATATCGGTCATGGCGTGGCCGACCGCTCCTTGCAGTGAGAGCTCCGTGCCGATCCCGACGCCGACCACCATGAAGCCTACTTGGTTGATGACCGAGTAGGCTAGAACCTTACGGAGATCGTCTTCGAGGATAGCGAACAGTATGGGAAAGATGGCCATGATCACCCCGATGGCGATCAGAGCTTTGGTTCCAGCAAACATCACGAGAAGGGCGTAGACAGCGGTCTTGGTGGTGAAGGAGGCGAGAAAGACGACGCAGGAGGGCGACGCTTCCGGGTAGGAGTCGATAAGCCATGTGTGCAGGAGGGGGAAGGCGCAGTTGAGGCCTATTCCAAGAAAGATCAGGAGTCCGCCTGGGGAACCGAGCCCGATCGGACCGATCGCAGAGTCGTAGCCCGCGCCCAGGCGCCAGAGGATCCCCATCAGCAAGAGCAGCCCACCGGCTATGTGCATGACGAGATAGCGAAAGGCGGCCACGTGCGAACGCCCTCTTTCGCCGCGGAGGATCAAGAAGGTGGCAGCGAGGGCCAGGAGTTCCCACCAGCAGTAGAAGGTGAAGAGGTCTCCGGCTAGCACCGCGCCGACGGCCGAGGCAGCGTAGATGAGGGCCGCGGAGTCCTCTAGATATCGCTCTACCGGGAGAGCGTAGAGAAGTCCGAGGAAGGCCGATAGGCAGAATACGATGGCGAACGGACGACCCCACTGATTCGGTCTGAGGAGCTGAAGCTCCCAGAGGCCGCCGATGGTCAGCGAGATCTGCTGCTCGTCGAGCCCCCAGGCAGCGGCGAGCGCTAAGAGGGGGGATAAGAGGACCAGCGTGTGCCTGAGAGGGTTCTTCGGCAGGGTCGCAGCGCAGGCTCCGAGGAAGAGGTATAAAGGGGGGTAGCTCCAGATCATCGGGGCGGCTCCCGGTCGGTACGGACCAACGGTGCGAAGATCTTTTTCGCGATCAGAACGAAGAGAGCACAGCTAACGAAGCCGAGCCAAGGATAGAAGCCGAACCAGCTTTCCCAAGCCAGGTAGGAGGGGCGTTCGATGACGAACTCGGCAGCCAGAGTCCCCAGCGACAGGAGACTCAACAAGATTAAGCTTCGTTTTTGGGTGGCGGTCATAACGTAGCACCTCCGATATCCGTTGCGAGAAAGATCACCAGGCCGTAGAGCAGAGCCGCTGTGAAAAGAGTCCAGAAGACAGGTCGAAAGGCGGGTGTTCCGGGGAACATGATCGTGGGTGGGTTCTCTAGCTCTACCATAGGTGGAGACCTCCTCGGTCGAGGACCGTTCTGCTAAACTGTTCTGCCAGATGTAAGAAGAGATCCGGGAAGAAGAAGAACACCACCGAGCCTGCAGCCGTCAACAGTAGAGGACCCCGCATCAGCCAAGGGGCATCGTTTTCGGGATGGGTCTCCCCGTCTGGTACGGGAGCCCAGAACGCTCGAAAGACGATAGGGATGAAGGCCCAAGCTTTCATCAAAGAGCTGACCAGAATGAGTCCGGCGACGAACGGCATCCCAGCGGAGAGCGCGCCGGTGACGATCAGCCATTTGCTGAGAAACCCCCCGGTGGGAGGGAGCCCGACGATGGCTAGGCAGCCGATGGTGAACGCTCCGAAGGTCCAGGGCATGCTGCGGCCGAGACCATCGAGTTCCGAAATGTACTTCTTGCCAGCGTGCACTGCGATGGCCCCGGCACAGAAGAACAAAGTGATCTTACCGAAGCCGTGCATGGCGATGTGAAGAGAGCCGCCGGTGAACCCCTGTTGGGTTAGAAAGGAGATGGACAACAAGATATACGAGAGCTGCCCGATGGTGGAGAAGGCTAAGCATCGTTTGATGTTATCCTGACTTATCATCATCGCCGCCGACACAAAGACGGTAATGGCGCAGAACGTGGTGACGGCGTAGTCGGCTCGGCTAGCTTCGAGCAGCCCTGGACCGACGGCGTCGACGAGGGCTCGGATGACGCTAAAGACCCCAACCTTGACCACCGCCACCGCGTGCAGAAGCGAGGATACGGGGGTCGGAGCCACCATCGCTCCCGGCAGCCACGGATGCATGGGCATCACCGCAGCTTTGGAGAAGCCGAAGAGAAAAGCCAGGCTCAAGACCAGGATCGACTCCGTGGTACGGAAGTCGGTGAGGGCCGCGCTTCCCGTTCCGAAGCTGAGACTGCCGGTGAATGTGTACAGGGCGAGCATCGCCGGTAGGGCGAGACCGATGGACCCGCCGAGAATGAAG
>CAZDLH010000124.1:0-6929 GCA_964505925.1 uncultured Burkholderiales bacterium | reverse complement strand
CGGGCACCCCCGGGGCCCCCGCCCGCACCCGACAGGCGACCCTGCCGGACCCTGGAAGAGAAAGTCGGATCTAAAGACGACCGAAACCGAGCCGAGTCACCCCCTAGACCGAAGGCTAGGGTTACCGCTGCGACCGCCGTCGGTCCTCCACGAGATGAGTGGGGAACAGGTGACAGAGCAGATCCGCCTCTTCACTGCGAACGTAGAGCGGCAGCGTCCCGCTTCCCCAATGGGCCTCCCAGACGATCGCGCCCCAATCGTGAAGCGCTATCACCTCACCTTTCTCCGCCCTCTCCCAGAGCTCCGTGAACGAGAACAGCCGTCCACGAAACCCGTTTCCATCCCCCCAAAAGAGCGGAGCCTCGATGAGGCTACGATTGACCGCCCCTAACCGGTTGCGGGCACGACTGAGCTGGATCCGCTGCCGCAAGGCGCAGATCAGGATCGAGCGCATCGGTCCGTACTCCGGCGGGAGGGGTACATCGGGGTTCACCTCCCGGGTCAGCCGCTCCGCCACAGCCGCGAGCAGCTCCCGGATGGCAGCTTTGGCCGTCCGTTCGAACTGCTTGCGCTGGTGGGTCTCCACCGCCGATCGGAACGAAAGGTCCGGCTGAAGCTGGTCTGACCAGACCGCCACCCGGGCGAACCTGTACCGTAGACCGTGGGGTGTCGAGCCTATCCTCAGACCGTTCCAGATCCAGGCTATCGACCCCTCGGGTCCCACGATCTCCTCCATGAGCTGGTCGCCTTCGGTTCCGGGGTCCGTAAACGCCGCCATCATTTGAGGTACGCTGGACTGCTCTACGACGACCGGCGCCCTCAGCCTCGGAGCCCCCCCTCTTCTCGCTATCGCGAGCAGTCCGGGGATGGGGCCCGGTGGGAGCCCGGGGAACGGCTGCTCATTCATCGTCAAGAGGCTCGTTCCAGGCGGCGAAAGCCGATGCCTGAGAAGAGCCTCCTGGGGGCACTGGCGACCGAGTAGCCGCCCAGTGAGGCGCCGGAGGTAGCGCCGCCCAACCTGCCAGCGGCCCCGGCGAACCGCCCGGACCAGTAGGCCCGAGCCCGCCTCCTCCTCCAAGAGCCCTTCGACCGTCTCCCGCACGACTTCGCCCCCCCGGACTTGCAAAGCGTAGCGCCATCGCCCTGAAGCGTCGGTGCTCTCGACTATCCAGTCGATACTCTTCAGGCCGAAGCTCGTCAATATGGATAGCCCCAACAGCCAAAGGTCGGTGTCTCGGGCGCCACCTTTGCGCCCGACCAGCCTGCTCCAGAATCCATGAAACGGCTCCCTGCTCCAGTCGCAAGCAGCGCGAAGAGTGAACTCATCGGAATCCAGCTCAAGCTGAACGGAGGTAGCCTTGGTGGCCACTAAAGACGCCACCGCTAACAGGACATATCGGTCCGGGGAATCCAAGGCGAACCGCTGCAGCATAGTCCGAGCCCGGTCCGACTCTAAAGTAAAGCTCTGCCCCTCGGCTATCCGCTCGCCTTGATGGGCCAGCTCCGCGAGAAGCTCCCCGACGTTCCGAACGCTCAAACTCGCCCTCGCTCCGATCCGTCCCGTCGATCGAGTTTCGAAAAGGAGCGCTCCGGAGCTAGCCCGTCGATCCGCAAGCGCGGCGCTCCGCCGTCGTGTTCGACCGCGGCTCTCAGCCCAAAAACATCGGCCAACAGTTCGGTCGTCAGAACCTCCGTAGTGGGGCCAAACCCGCGCAGCTCTCCCCGATCCAAAACGACGAGCTGGGTACAGAAGCGCACGGCCAGCTGGAGGTCGTGGAGCGCTATCAGGATCCCTCTACCCGGGAGCTGAGCGAGGCGCTCGAACAGGGCCCAGCTGGTCCTGAGGTCCAGATGGTTCACCGGCTCATCCAAGAGGAGCCACTTCGGCGACCCCATCAAAGCTCGAGCCAGTCTCACCCGCTGCTTTTCGCCGCCGGAGAGTTCGGAAAGCCGGCGCTGAAAGAGCGGCGGGAGCCGAAGAAAATCCAGATCAAGCTCTGGGGGCTGCGCCGGCCGTTCAGAGTACCCCAACGAGAGGGCCTGCTGAACCGTGAAGTCCAAAGTGGGCTCCGCTTCTTGAGGACATACGCCCAGAAGGCGAGCCAGCCGCTGGGGAGCGTAGGAGTCCAACGGGCGTTCCTCGAGAAAGATCTCACCGCTCGTGGGCTGAAAAAAACCGTAGAGCAAGCGCAGCAGACTGCTCTTTCCGCTCCCGTTCGGACCGACCACACCGATCGGACCCGACGGGCTCACCCGGAGGTCGACGGGACCGAGTAAGCGGCGTCCCCGCCGTTCTAGACATAGCTTGGTAACCCTAATAGACATCACGCTACTCCCGGATTTCGCTCTCGGCGACCGAGCTCCTAGGAGCGCTAGGTGCGGTCCCGGTTCAGCTGCCAGAGGAAGTATGGGCCTCCGATCAACGCGGTGATCAGGCCCACGGGTAGCTCTTTGGGGGCGATCACGGTGCGGGCTAAGGTGTCCGCGAAGAGGGTGAGTCCGCCGCCGCCGAGAGCGCATAGGATCAAGACGGCCCGGTGTCGGACCCCGCAGTAAAGACGCGCTAGATGCGGGATCACCACACCCACGAAGCCGATCCCGCCAGAGGTGGCCACCGCCACGCCGATCACCAGCGAACAGAGCACGAACAGCTGCCTTCGGAACCGATGCGGTCTGAGACCCAGAATGTGGGCCGTCTCATCCCCGGCGGCGAGCAGGTCCAGATGGTCGGCTCGATAGGCTAAGATCCCGCCCGCCAGCACCAGCACCAGTAGGCACAGCCCGGTGGACAGACGGTCGAACTCGCTGAACCCCCCCATGAGCCAGAACAGCAGCCCCCGGCTCACCCGACTGTCGGCCAGCGCGATGATCAGTCCCGTCACCGCCGATAGTAGATAGGTCAGCGTGAATCCGGCCACCAAGAGCCGGTGGTCGGAGAAGGCCCCGCCCCGATACGAGAGTCGATCCAAGAGGATGAGTCCGACCAGAGCAAAAGCGATCGACAGCGGGAAGCGACCTTCCGACCAGCCGAAGGCCAGCGCCAAGGCGGCCCCGGTAGCCGCCGATGAGCTGACCCCCAGCAAGAAGGGGTCCGCGAGCGGGTTGCGCAGCATCGTCTGAAGTGTGGCCCCCACTAGAGCGAGCCCCGCCCCCACCGCCAGGGCTGTGAGCACGCGGGGGAACCGGATCTCCCAGAAGAGCAGCCGCGAGGGAGACCCTGGCTCCTCTGCGGCCAAGTCGAAAACGGAGCCCCAATCCAAGGCGGCCGAGCCGGACATCAGCGCGTGCAGCAGCACCAAGAAAAAAAGTGCGAGCCACAGGGCTAAGACGCGCGGCCGCACTCCGAAGCGGAGATGCTCCATCCCCCCGTTAGCCTCAGAACTATCCACTCCAGAAAAGCGCCTGCCGAGCGTCGCTTCCGATATGAGGACTAAACGACAGCACCCCAGGAACCTCGGCCCTGGTGAATAGCGAACTCGAGAAGTCGTGCGTGGAGAGCGCGCTCGTCCTCATCGGTGATCTCCTCCCGTTCGCGATTTAGAAGGCTCATCATCGATGAGATCACGAACGCGAGATCGGAGCGCCGCCGTAGAGGGCTTTCCAACAGCTGCACGACCACCGGGTGAGCTGTGTTGAGCCGAAAGTGCTGCCCGTCGACGAGGGTTACCGGCGGGTCCTGCCCCGCCACCACAGCCTCCATCCCTTCACTCAGGCGAAGGAGCGCGGTGCCGGCTCGTCCTGTACCGACGCAGATCTCCTCGAGATCGGAGCGGAGCTGTGCCAAGAATATTCCAGCGTGTCTAGACATCGTCTGCCCAGTTTCTCGCGAGAGTCAGAAACTCCTCGACAGTCAGAGTCTCCGGCCGGCGCTCGCCTGCTATACCGCTTCGTTTCAACAGCTCTGGAGCGCCTGGTGTGAGGCCGCGCAAGGACCTCTGAAGCTGCTTTCTGCGAGCTTGAAAAGCCGAGGAAACCAGCCGTTCGAAACGGCGTTTGATCTCGTCGTCGATCTCCGTCTCGAGCCGCGGCCTCAGTCGGATCACGGCGGAGTGAACCTTCGGCGGCGGAGAGAACGCGTCCGGTGGAACTCGAAACAGATACTCGCTACGGTACCGGAGACCGACGATATAGGTCAGTGCTCCCGCCTCTCGGCTCGCCGCTCCGCAGAGGCGGCGCGCCACTTCGTCTTGCATCATGAGTACGGCGCTCGAAAACTGTTGGGGATGTCTCCAACACAAGAGCTCCAAGATCGGGGCCGTGACATAGTAGGGCAGGTTCGCCACTACCTTAGCTCCCTGCAGAGGCAAAAGCCCCTCGGTCTGGAGGACGTCACCGCGATGAACGCAGAGGTTCGAAAGCGCTCGTTGCTCTAAGCCCTCGGCCAGCCGGGGGTCTATCTCGTAAGCATCGACCTTTCCCGCTCGAGAGGCTAACGGAACGGTGAGCACCCCTTCGCCCGGTCCGATCTCGAGAACCTCGTCGTCCTCCTCGAGTTCGGCCGCCGCCAAGATCTTTTCGATCGTCGCCTGACACCTCAGAAAATGTTGGCCCCACTTCTGTCCCACAGGGCCCATCGTTCCTCTCGAGTCCCCTAGCTCCCCCTCGGTGTGGAAGAAACTCTTCTCCCACGGGAAGGAACGTGCCGTTGGAGCTTTCAAGTGAGAGGAGAAACCTATTTCGAACTCTTCGGGTTGGCTCGATGCCAACGGTGGTAAGGGTCTACACGATCCCATAGCGACCGTTTTCGACCGCAAGACTTCGACCTAACCAGAAGCGAGAGAGATATCGAACGTATGACCCCACAGCCGACCGCTCCCCAAGACACTCCCCTGCCTTGGTCCCGTCGACTCCCATCGGTAGGACGCTTCCTCTTCTGGAACCTCCTGTGGTGGACCATCGGAATCGGTGCGCTCATGGGCGGTCTGCTCTATACGGAACACGTGGTGAAGCCCGTGGCCGAGGCCGGGGGCACGACGTTCAATCCGGTGCGGATCTTCGAGTCCGAGGAGGCCGGTCGCCGGGTTTTCGGCGCTCAAGAACGGATGAACATTCTGGTCCTGGGCCTCGACTACAACCACGACGAGCAGGGGATCATCTATACCAAAGGCTCGCGCTCGGACACCATGATGGTCGTGTCCCTCTCTAAACAGGCAGAGTTCTTAAACGTCGTGAGTATCCCCCGGGACACTGTCGTCTACATCGGGGATGGATACGGCTACGAAAAGATCAACAGCGCTTATTCGTACGGAGGAGCAGAGCAGGCCGTGGCTACGGCCTCCGACTTCCTAGGGATTCCGATCCACCACTACATCACGGTCCGAGCCTACAGCGCCATCGAGATCATCGACGCCCTAGGCGGGCTACCGATCGATGTAGAGAAGAATATGAACTATGACGATAACTGGGGAAATCTCCATATTCACCTTAAGAAAGGCCCTCAGGTCCTCAACGGGTACGATGCCGTAGGCTACGCCCGATTCCGAATGGACGAGGAGGGCGACCGGGGGCGGATCCGACGACAACAGCAAGTGATTCGAGCCCTCGGAGGCAAACTCAAGGAGCCGGCTCTCCTCTCGCGCCTTACCCAGCTCGCCCGCATCGTCAAAGAGAACATCGATACCGATCTCAAGGTCCTCGACATGATCGATCTGGCGAATCTCTACAGCTCGTTCGATTTCTCTAAGATGAGGAGCGCACAGATCGTCGGCGACGACGCTATGGACCGCTACGGTGTCTCCTACATCGAGCCGTACGGCCCGGAGAGCGAGCGAACCGTCCGAAGGCTACTCCAGAGCCTCGATTGGCTCTCGAAAGAAGACCTGCGGATCCGCATCGTCTTTCGCCGCGCCCACCCCGGCATCGCTTACGATCTCTCCGACCGATTCTACCGAGCCGGTTTTCGGGGCTGTTCGGTGGAGGAGGCCGCCTACGACGACCCTCGATTCGGCCCCAAGACCAAACTCGTTTGGCACAGCAATATCCCCCGGCTAAAGAGCGTCATCACGAGCATCATCGAAAGGGGCGAGCCGGCCAATTACAAGCAGATAGAGGGGCGCGACGACGATCTCGTCATCCTCTTGGGCGATGAGGAGACGGGAGAGTGGCAACCGTTGTCCCAACAGCTCATCGACGCCTCTCCCCCCCGTCGAGAGCGAGAGTCCCATCGCCGCAGCCCCTCTTGGGAACCCGAGTACCAGTACACCCCAGAGCCTCCGAGCTACGAACCCGAGGAGCCCGATGTCACCGAAATGACCTATCCGAGAACGGATCTGCCGGAAGCCGACGAGGTGGAGCCGGAGAGCGACGGCTGGGGCGATGAAGCGTTAGACGCATCGAGCGTACCTAGCGAAGGTCTAGACAACGACTTCGCACTCCCACCTCCGCCGATCCAGATCGACTTCTCCGAACCTCCCCCACTACCGAACCCCATCGAGATCGATCTCTCATTCCCGCCTAGCGAAGCGGAACGGCAAGACGAGTACGAACCCGAGTTCCAATGATCGGTATCGCCGGAGAGACCCGTAGCTGGGGGGGCTCGGTGAAAGCCTCCTCAGCCGTCCTGGTCGCCTCCGTCCTTTGGCTTAGAGCGAAAGCCTCTCCTGAACGATAGCCAAGGCGGCATCGATACGCTGGCGGTCGAAATGGTTCGTGAGGTCCCCTCGAGTCCGCTCTAAGCACCCCCGGGCGATATCGGTCGAGCGTCGGAGTCCCCTGGTTATCGCATCCGGGAAGTCCATCGAGATCAGTACAAAGTAGATCTCATCCATCACGTCGAGGAGACGTTCGGATTCGGAGAGATCGCCGACCCGAATCCGGTCGAGAATATAGCGCCTCATCTCCCCTACCGCCTCGGCGAGGCCGTTGACGAAGGGGGCGTACTCGATGGAGAGCTCGGCGGGGTTCGGTAGGGGTTTCGACTCGATCAAAGC
>CAZDLH010000123.1:0-6952 GCA_964505925.1 uncultured Burkholderiales bacterium | reverse complement strand
AAGAGTATCGGGCTTCATCTCCATGCGTCAGCAGAAGCTGGGGGTGCTAGCCCGCCGGTCGGAGATGAAGTCGGGGGACACGGACGCCGTCCTAGAGATACTGAGGGCGGAGGAGACCCTGCTGCCGGGAGTCTTCGAGGGGCTGTACTTCATGACTTCCGACGGGCTCGCCCATCCCACCAACGCCCCTCCTTTCTCAGTCCTCGATCGCCCGTACTTCCAAGAACTTATGGAGGGTGAGTCCGTTCTCGGCGAAGCTCTCGTCAGCCGCGACACCGGGGCTCGCATTCTGCTGATAATCGAACCGGTTCGAAACGAGCACCGGGTCGTAGGAGCGGTCGCAGGCTCGTTGGTGCTCGACGATTTTCTCTCTCGGATCACCAGGGCCCCCTCAAACTTTTCCCGGGAGATGGTCGGAGTCTTCGCCGGTGAGAACCTGCTCGCCGGACCGCCGGTCCTCGCGAAGATCGCCGAAAGCCCGGAAGCTTACAGCGAAGAAGGAGCCAGACTAGAGTTCGAAGGACGCCCCGTGTTCGGGTGGGCTGCCCCACTGCACCCAACGAACTGGTCGCTGGTGGTGGCCTTCGATGAGTCGGAGGTGATGTCGAACGTACGCCATATCTGGAAACAGTTTCTCCTGCTTCTAGGTGGGAGTCTCGCGATCGCCTCCTTCCTGAGCCTAGCTCTACACCGAAGCCTCACGAAGCCGATCCACAACCTCACCCAAAGCCTCCAGAACTATCAACCAGGCCACACACCGGACCTCTCCGAGGAAGGGCCCCAGGAGATCTGCCAACTGAGCCGCCGCTTTAACGAGATGGCCGACAGAGTGGCCCGCGAAATAGAGCATCGCGAGCAGCTAGAGGGCCAGATCGCCCAAGCGGTGCGCCAGGAGAGTCTGGGCCGTTTGGCGGGCTCCATCGCCCACGACTTCAATAACATCATCGGAGCCATCGGCAGTCTTACCGAACTCGCGCTGGAAGAGGAGTGCTCCGACCAGCGCGATCAGGACCTCAACGGTATCCTCGACGCGGTGACCCAAGGGCTCCAGCTCACTCATCAACTGGCCGTCTTCGCGGGTAAAGGAGAACAGCTGCCCGAACATTTCGTCCTGGATGAACAGTGGGAGCGGTGGCAAAAACCGCTGGAGGCCCTCTTTCCGGAGTCGATCCGCCTGGAGATCGTAGCCCGCGCAGGACCGGCGGAAGTGAAGATCGCCCAGAGCCGTCTCTTCCAGGTTCTCCTCAATCTCTGCGTCAATGCGCGCGACGCTATGATCGATGCTAAGCGGGCTGGCACCGTGACCATCTCGAGCAGCGCGACAGCGGAACGGGTCAAGTTCACGGTGGAGGACGAAGGCCCGGGGATCCCCGCCGAGATCCAGCCACGCATCTTTGAACCCTTCTTTACAACTAAGTCGAAGGGGAGCGGAGTCGGGCTAGCCTCCAGCTACGGGATCGCCCGGGCGGCCGGGGGTAGCCTCATGCTTAGCTCAGTAGAGCGCGGCGAGGGAGCAGCCTTTCTGTTGGAACTCCCCCGCCACCACTCGGATTCGAGCAGCGCTTAAAGGAGCGGCCCCGGAGGGCCGCTACCCTCGCACCGCGCTTACTGGTGGTGCGGCGTGGCTTTTATGAGCGAGGCGCCGTGGTATGTGAGACCCGCCAGGATGACCCAGTAGACCCCGCTCGCGAACGGCATGCCAAACCCTAGTAGACTCACCAGCAGAGTAACGAACGACCAAGCCAAAGCGGGCAGCATCGCGTAGCAAGCTAGCTTGAGATGGGTAGAAAAGTTCGGACGGCTTCCGTTGCAGAGCGTGATGACGCCGGCGACGAGCAAGACCTGCACGGGCTTCCAGAAGAGGAACCAGCTCATCATCACCAAGAACATCAGGGGCATAGTCCACTTCTCAGCTATCTGGATCCAGCCTTGTAGAGTGGCGGAACTCAGTTCGAAATTCTCGCCGAAGTCGGAGAGCTTGTAGTAGGTCACCTCGCCGCTCTGCTCTTTGATCACGAGTTCCGTTTCGGTCAGCACGATCAGCGCAGCTCGCCCTTCGAGATGGGGCTCCGCCGGACCGGTGGTATCGAGCACCACGAACGGCTCTCCCTCGATCTCATAGATGTGCGGTTGGGGAAGGTCGATCTGCGCTCGGCCATCGACCACTGTGATCTCCGGCACCCGTTCCACCACCTCGCCCAAGAGCGGCCCCACCTGGCGATGAAACCAGGTCGAAGCGGCGAAGGCCATGAGGCTGACCACGAGAGTGAGCGCCAACATGAGATGCAGATGGGCACTCCAAAGGGAGCGCTCTGCGAAACGCGGATACTCTTTAAAAGAAAAGAGCGAACCGAAGAACGCCTCTAAAAAACTGGGTTTTTCTTTAATATCCATAGCAGGATTCACTTCGACATAGTCTCTCGGATCCCCCTATCGCCGGGAGAAAGTTGATCCCGGGGGTGAGCCGCCAGGTTTTCCGTTGGTTCCTACGAAAAACAGCTCGATGAACCCCAAAGCCATGAACGCCCTCTCGTCGTTCTCCCTGGCCTCGTTCGAGATGGACGCCACGCTGGGTGGCACTTACCGATTCGCCGACGCCCTCACCGACGTCGAAGACCAGCTCTCTTTAAGCCCCCAGGCCATGGGCATGATCGGCACTGCCGTGACCAACGAGAAGCCGCGGAACCTACCGAACCTCGAAGACGCTTACTAACGGCGAAACAGTACCGTACCCCGATGAGCCAAAGCCAGACTCTGGCGCGCCCAACGGTCGATATCCTCGAAGCGCTCTGCGGGCACTCCGTTCACCCTCAGGAAGCGCTGGATGAGCGCCAGTTCGCTCCGGTGGATCTCACCGTCGCTGGCCGCTAGACCGTAACCGTCTCGGACCAGATGAGCGAGCGAGCCGTCGTCGAGGCCGGCCCCGATCTCTTCGAGTTCGGAATCGGTCGGGGCGCTCCAGGCCGCTCTTTCGAGTTCCCCTCGATACCTCTCGACGAGGCTCGACTCGAGCTTCATCCCACCCACCATCAAAGCCAGCAGGTGTTTTCGCTCGGCGGGGTCGACCACACCGTCGGCCCGCAGAATGCAGATCATAAAGTCGAGGTACTGTTCGATGCGGTTCTTTGGAGCAGGAAGGTCGGCGGCGGACCTTCCGGTCGCAGTGCTATCCATGCCTTCTGGCTTCGTGGCCCGCAGCCGACCCCCTGGCGAACCTCGGTCGAAAAACGAGGTGAGCGGGCTCTCGGAGGGAGGGAGTAGGGCCGCCGCATCGGACGGTCCGAGCCAAGGTACGCGCAGGACCCGTAGGCGGACCCGGGAACAAGAACGGATGCGCTTTAGACTGTTTTTCTTGCTAGCTGCCTTCGGGCTTATCGTTGGAGGCGTCTTAGAGAGCGCGTTCCTCCGGGGACCGGTGCTCAGGGCCCAGTTCGGCGAAGGCCTGGTCACCGCGCTCGCGAGCCCGGACGGAAAGCTGATCGCCGCCACCGGTCGGGCCCAGGACGGCTCCTGGTTCTGCGCTCTCTACGATCTCGACGGCGCCGCGATAGGCCAGGCCGTTCCCCTGAGATCCCCGCCTGGGCGGGGACCCGCGCTGGCTTGGCGCTCCGACAGCGCCCAGGTAGCTGTGGCGAACGGCCCGGAGGTCTTGGTCTTGAGCACAAACGCTGAGCCCCCCCGAAGGCTCCGCGCCGCACCGACGGTTCGCGCCCTGACCTACGGAGGGCCTTTCCTCCTAGCCCGCGCCGATGGCGTAGCGCTCCTGTGGGAGACGCAACGCTACACCCAGGCTTGGCAGTTAGCTCAGCCCTACCTGCTGCACGCCTCCTTAAACTCGGACGGCAGCTCGCTAGCGTTGGCCTCGTTCGAGGACGGAGTTCGTCTCTACGACCCCCAGAAAAAGCGGGTCGGCCCCCACTTTGAAGCCGGCTTCACCGCCGCCGGCCTCCAGTTCGCCGAAGGATCCGATCGCCTGATCGTGGGATGGCGCCAAGGGCAGCGCCGCAACCGAGATCGGATGAGCTCCTATCATCGGCAGACCGGAAAGCCCGACGGGCCCACTCTGGCGACCCCGCAGCTCAGAGGCTTCTGCGCATCCCTCGACGGCCGGGCGGTGTCGGTGCGCACCGAGTACGATGTCGCAGTCTGGAACCTCGACACCGGGGTCAAGGGCGCCTCCTCCGATTCCGAATCCCATCTCATCGACCAGCTCGACGCCCGGGGGGAGCGCGTTCTCACCGCTCTTTTCCCTAAAGATAGGCCTCACGCCGCGGAGCTCTGGTCGGCGAAAGACGGGCGCACCTTGGCCCACTTCGAGCACGAATGGCCGATCTCGGATATCGGGATCACCGCCTCGGGCCAGCTCGTGATCATCGGAGACCGCGCCGCGGTCTGGGAGTACCGATAGAGCTGCCCACCGAAGCGGGTCCCCCGTCGCATCGCTCTTGCGGCGCACGGGCCGTCCGCTGCGCAGGGAAACCTCCAGCATCGCCGAGAAGGAGCCCGAATGTCGAAGAATCTGCACCGCCTTAAAGCGATCCTCGAGCGCGAGAGACAGCGACCGCTGGTAGTACTGACCGGCGCAGGCCTCTCCGCCGCTAGCGGGATCCCCACTTTTCGAGGCGACGAGGGATACTGGCGGAGCGGCTCGGCCAACTATCATCCCCAGGAACTGGCCACGCGCCAAGCCTTTCAGCGGATGCCGGAAACGGTCTGGGCTTGGTATATCTACCGTAAGAGCGTCTGCAACCGAGCCGAGCCGAACGCTGGACACCTCATACTCGCCGATTGGGACCGACGGTTCGCCGACCGCTTTCTGCTCATCACGCAGAACGTGGACGGGCTCCATCTGCGCGCCGGCCATCATCGCGCTCGAACCTACCAGGTTCACGGCAACATCGACTACATGAGGTGCTGGC
Organism: uncultured Burkholderiales bacterium; assembly: GCA_964505925.1. Lineage (GTDB taxonomy): Bacteria > Vulcanimicrobiota > Xenobia > Xenobiales > JADMJV01 > JAEXNA01. The sequence goes on along the minus strand of CAZDLH010000123.1, from coordinate 2,033 downwards.
AGGACTGCAGCGCAGACCTTACCCCTATCCCCTCTCAGGTCGGGACCGTAGCCCAGGGCGAGCGCCTGTCCGAAAACCAGATGGAAGCCCTTCGCTGCCCCCGCTGCGGAGCCCAGGCGCGCCCCCACGTCCTGTGGTTCGACGAATGCTACGACGAGGCTCGGTTCCGCTTCAACAGCTCGTTGCAGGCCTCCCGGCGCTGCGCGGCCCTCTTGACCGTAGGCAGCTCGGGAACCACGAATCTGCCGATGCAGGTGGCCCAGAACGCCCTCTCCAACGGAGCGCTGCTCATCGACATCAACCCCGAACAGAACCCCTTCGCTCGTCTGGCGCAGGCCGCTGGTGGGATCTCGATCCGGGCCGACTCGGACAGCGGTCTCGAAGAGCTGCGAGCGGCTCTCCTTTAAGAGCGGCTACCGGCGCTGCAGGTGGAGCAGTATCTCCAGGTGGTGGGTCTGGGGAAAGAAATCGAAAGCTCGAGCCTGAACCACCCGATACGAGCCGAGCAGCTCGGGCAGCTCCACCTGCAGCCGTTCGGGATTGCAAGAGACGTAGAAGAGTTCGCTCGCCGTCGTTCCGGTGGGCAGCGCCTCCAAGAGCTTCGGGTGACAGCCGGAGCGCGGGGGGTCCAGGATCAAGAGGTCGCAGTCGAGCCGGTCCAAAGCCTCCTCGGCCGAGCAGACCTCGAACCGAGCTACCCTTCCGTTGAGTTCAGCGTTCCGGCGCGCATCGACGACGGCCTCCTCGACGGTTTCGATACCCCGAAGCCTGTCGGCGGGAGACTGCAGGTAGAGCCCGATGGAGCCGATGCCGCAGAACAGGTCCAGAATGTGGGCCCCTTCCGGACTGTAGCGCCACGCCTTCATCTGGTCTAGGAGCAGCCGATAAGCCGGCGGGTTGGTCTGGAAAAACGAGCGCCAGTCGAGTCGGAATCTCAGCTCCCCGAGAGTCTCGTAGAGATGGGTCTCTCCAAAGAGATGCTCCTGCGTCTCCGGCACTACCGCCCCCGCCACCGAGCTCTGCCCGACCAGATATGCGCCGTCTACCCCGTGGGCCGCCAGACAGCGCTCCAAGTCGGCCCGCTCCTCTGGGCTTAAAGGTCTAGCCGTCGCGTACACCAGCACCGCGAGGCTCCGACCGTCGGTCGCGCTCTGACGGTAGATGAGATAGCGGAGATCGCCTCGGTGGGTGCGCGGGTTCCACCCCCTCAGCCCCCAGCGCCGGGCCCAAGCTCTCACCGCGTCTGGAAGCTCGGGGTCCATGGGGGTCAGCCAGCAGCGGTGGACATCCACCAAGCGGTCGAAGCGACCTCGACGATGGAACCCTAGCGAGACGGGGGAGACCGGAGTCTCAAGAAAGCTCAGCTCGACCTTGGTCCGATAGCTGTAGGAGGCCGGCGACGGTACCGGGGGGTGAAGCTCGATCTCAGGGCAGAGCTCTCGCAGCTGTCGATAGTGAGGGCCCGCCTTCAAGACCAGAGCCTGCTCCGGCTCTAGGTGCGCCAGCGTGCAGCCCCCGCAGACCCCGTAGTGGCTGCAGATGGCGCTACGGCGAAGTGGAGACGGCTCGTCGACTCGGAGTAGATCCCCCTGCTCGAGCCCGCGCCGACCTGGCCGGCCGCGCCGTACGGTGACCTTCTCTCCGGGTAGCCCACCGAAGAAGAGCAGGCGTCCCTGGGGTGTGGGGATCCAGAAGCGCCCCTTGCGATCGATACCCTCGGCGAGATCGGACAGCGGGGGTCTCGGCTCATACTTTTTCCGTCGTTTGGCCACGGCCACCCCATGCGACTTCAGCGGGGGGATCTCCTGGACCGCTGGAAAGGATCTTCTGTTGCAGAGCGAAGCCTGCTTCATGGCTTCCGTATACCAGCTCAAGTCCGACTTTCAGAAACTCCTGCGCCCCATCACTGCGCGCCTCGCCAGGATGGGCGTCACCGCCAACGCCGTCACTCTAGCCGCCCTTATCCTATCCGGCCTAGTGGGAGGCCTCCTCTGGCTGGTGAAAGACCCCCGGGTGCTCTATCTCCTCCCGTT
>CAZDLH010000122.1:0-6996 GCA_964505925.1 uncultured Burkholderiales bacterium | reverse complement strand
GACCAGCGTAACTCACGAAGAGGAGTGGCAGTTCGAGGTACGGGTGGCCGATGTGCGCCCGGACTGGACGGCTCTATGCAAGAGTCAGGTCTCTTCGGCTACTTTGAGAGTGGGTGGGGTCGAGGGTCCGTTCCCTAAAGGGTTCGATCCGACCGCCACCTATCTGAACGAGACGGTGGACCGCTTCGGTATGCTTTCGGAGCAGCAAGGTCAGCTACCGACCTCGTTTATCTGTCCGTTCTCAGAGGAGGCCGTCGAGCCTGGTGGGCGATGGCAGCGCGACCGTACAGAGCTGCTGCAGGGATTCGGCGATGAGGGGGCCGACGCCCCTCGAACGGCGGTCGTTCGTTACGACTGCACGCTCTTGGCGGTGGCCGAACTAGACGGAGTCGAACTCGCCGAGGTGGCGGTCTCGGCGGAGTCCGTCGCCGAGGGCTCCGAAAAGGAGGCCGTTTACACCGTGGAGGGACGCGTGCACTTCGCCGTCAGGGACGGTCACCTGTGGAGAGCTCAGGTCACGAGGACTCACTCCGTTCCGGTCGGGGGCAAAGTGGTGACCTGGCGCTCGACCGAGAAGTATCGTGCTGAGAGTGCAGGTAAGGAACGGTCCATCGGAGGTATGCGGCTCTGACCCAGGGGTGGGGGGTCTAAGCGAGTAAGCGGCGGTCTATCAAAGAGTTGAGGCCGCCCATACCGTCGGCTTCACAATATGGGTTGTGCCGGTCCTCTTCCCAAGCCTTACCTTCGTAGAGGAATTTGTAGGCGCGCCTGTCGCGGCTAGGAACCTTTTGGCGGTGCTCCCACAGGGAGCCCGAGCGCGTCAACTCCACAGCTTTCCACTCGGTGAAATCTCCAGCGATCTGTATCTTGGAAGCCGTCTCGGAATAGACTCGAAAGCTCAACTCATCGCCTTCTCTCGTCGGCCCGAGGGGGGTCCGGTGGAGCACGTGGTCGGGGTCGGCCGCCAAACTGTAGGCCGCGCGGGCTTGGAGAACGCCTCTGCCTTGCCGCTCCCGGGAGGCTTGGGGTAAGCGACGACTGGTCTGCAGCAGGATTCGGCGGACCTGTTGGGGGGTCAAGTGCGGCTGGAGTTCCAAGAGTTGAGCTATGGTCCCCGCCACCAGCGGAGCGGCCACCGAGGTGCCGTCGGCGTGCTCGTAGTAGCTGCAGACGACCTTATGACCGACGACCTGGCCCTGGAGCTCATCGATGCGGTCGCCGACCGACTGGGCGGAGTAGCTCTCGGGGAGTTGGGCTGCTTTGACCACGTCCGCTTCGAGAAGGCTGGGGTTCGCCAACAGCTTGGCGAGGGCCGCGGCCCGCAGCTGCTGGGGGGTTCCGGGCAAGATGGGCGAGGCCACCAGCGCTGAAGGTGCGATCAGGTCCGGTTTTAGGATCCGGTCGGGTGTGAATCCAAAATCGGAGTGAAACATCTCGTCGCAGTGGTCGAAGTAGCCGCCCACAGTGATCGCGTGGGGGCTCTTGGCGGGACTACCGACGCTGCCTCCGCTATTACCGGCGGCGATCACAACACAAAGCCCTGCATCCGTCGCTTTCTTCACCCAGGAGTCTACCAACGACCGCTCGCTCTTTCGCCCCTCTTCCCCGACTCCGAGCGAGATGTTGACGACTCGTATACCGTACCGGTCTTTGTTCTCGATGACCCAAGAGAGGCCTCGAGCGATACTGTGCGGGCGAATAGAGAAGCTCTCACCCACTTTCAGGAGCACCAGGTTAGACATGTAGGCCGGCGCACGGAAGAGCCCTTGACTTAGATATCCGTTGCCGGCGGCGATCACGGAAGTCATGGTCCCGTGCCAGTTGCCGGCTTCCGTCCGGCCGTCGAGCGGCTCTCGATCCAAAGTCAGGTCTAAGTGGGCTAGTATGCGATTCTTCGGATAGACGAGGTCGGGGTGGGGATAGAACCCGGCGTCGAGAATCGCGATGGTCACCCCCCGCCCGGCCGCTCGACGGGGGGAATCCAGGCGCACCAAGGAGGGGGCGACCCAGTCCCTGACCATCGTCCAGCGATTCGGCTCACGAATGAGAGGGCGCAGTATCGTTTCGTAGTTAGGGATCTCTGGGGCCTGAACCATAGACTGCTCGGGGGCGAAGCCGCTCACTTTGCGTTGATGGAATCTCTCTACCGATCGAAGCGGGGAAAACTGTTATACTTAACTTCTGCGATGCTGTCTAGCCTCCAGTCGGATTCGAGGCGAGTAGGGCTGGGACTCGGCAGGCATACGGGGCGAAGCGCATAGGGGGAGGTCTTCGGTGCACAGGTCAAAAGGGGGGAGGCGCTCCGGTCTAGGGAACCTCGGAGCGCTAGGGGGTCCTGGTGCGGGTCGGGACAGCTGGCGGGGGGCGGCCCTGCCGACCGTCTTCGCACTCATCACGGTTCTACTTTTGATAGGGTTGGCCATGTCGAGCCTATCGATCCTCTCGCTTCGGTTCGGGTCCCGGGATCTCCACTTGACGCGGGCCGAGTACTCCGCCCGCAGTGCGCTGGCTCAGTTCGTGGCCGTGCTGCGAACGCACGAGCTGGAGCTCGCCGCGGAGACCCCCCCGAACCCTCTCCTTCCGTCCGTGATCGACGTTGCCGAGCTGTTCGGAGAAGAGTTTGTCGGGGGCGATGACGGTCGAGGGTATCGCACCAGAATCCACTTCGACCTGCGGCAAACCATGTATTCGCTCGACAACAGTAGCGGCGAGGTAGCTCGCCGCGGCTGGGGCGACTCCGACGGCGTGCCTCGCGTCCCCCCGTTCTCGGTGGATCTGGTGCTCTCGGTGGAGAACCCCGTGGGGCCGGTCGTCTTCCGAGCGGTGCTAGAGCGGGTCTGGCCCTTCGCTGTCTATACCGCCTGCGGTCCTATCGTTCTGGTCGGGGGCGCGGGCGACACCCACTCCCACTCCGGAGGGACCGTACCCTCTAAGATTCGGGGGCCCGTCTACACTCAGTGGAGCTCCGCCTTCGACTACAGCGCGAGCTATACCCAAGGCTACGGGCGGGGCCGCCTGTCGACTCCGAGTGAACTGCTGGCCAACGTCGAAGCCCGAGGCGGTCTCCATCCGCAGCAGCCGCCGGACGGGCCGTTAGCGATCGGGGCGCTCATGGGGCTGATCCCGCCGGCTCGCCCCCTGGACCGAGAGGACGCGGGGGAGCGCGTCTTCTACCGCTACGGACCCGAAGCGCTCCCCTATCGTCTCGGGGAGGTCGAGGCCTCCTGGAACTTCTCGTGCCCCCCGGGCGGTATCGCCGATGGTGGCAATCGGCTGGAGGGGGACTTCGTGGTCAACTACGGGGGAGAGGGCGAGCTAGAGCCTGCAGTGCTGCCAGGGACCGTCCGGCCCAACCTTTTCGAGGGAGAGATCTTGGAGCGCCCAGCTTTGAGCCTGGACCCGCTTTACTACTTTCGGGAGGACCGCGAGGAGGCGCTCGAGGTCCCTTTTGACAGCGGGGGGTTCGAGAGGGTTCAGCTACCCGGGCTCGAGCCGAGTCTAGAGGAGTATATCGGCGAGCTCCCTCCAGGATGGGTGGTTCAGGCCGACCCCGGGCCGACTTATCTTCTCGAGGAGACCCTGCGTTTGAGTCCGGAAGAGAACTCGACCGGAGGGGCGACGAGCAGCCACTACCGGATCGACGCGACGGTGAGTAATCGGCGCGCGCTCTACGGCGAGAGCGCCGACGGGGAGGAGCGCTCTTTGTGGGTACAGGAGAACCGGGCCGGACTGGTGCTCCAAGATGTGGTGCTCCACGTGGCTGGAGACTTGGACTTAGGGGCCGGCCAGCTAGGCGGGGGGGTCCCGATCTTCGGCTCCGGGGCGACCATCGTAGTCGACGGCCAACTGGTGTTCGATGGCGCCGAGATCGACTCTGGGGACCACGGCTTCGTGATCTACGCTCGGGATATCGTTTTGAAGGGCGGGGGCAGCTTCCGAGGCTTGCTGGTGGCCAGCGGTTCCATCAGCGTTCTGGGAGCTGGCAAGGAGCCTTTGATCGTAGAGGGAGGACTGCTCTGTGGGGGCTACGGCGGGGTTCTGCTCCGCGGTATGGAGGTGCGCCATCAGCCTCGCTATCTCAGATCGATCAACGGAGGTGGGGACCTCAGGGTGCTGGCTTGGTCCAGGCTCGGCGCCCCGTGAGACGACCTACCGCTTCGGTACGATCTTGGTGGGAGACAGTTCGAGCTTAGCGTCCCCTCGAAGGGAATAGCTCGGTATGACTAGGTCAGCCTCGTCCTCCTCGACGACCGGATAGGGCACCCCCGCGCGGTAAGCGAACCGCAGGTCTACCGAACCGCCGTCGCGGTAGGAGGTCTCCTGCCGTAGGAGATGCCAGCTCTGGGCGTCGATGGTCAGACGGAGGGACTGAACCGAGCTCTCTTCGGACTTGGGAGCCAGCGTCACGATGTAGACTCGGCTTGAGTCGAGGGCCAGCGGGCCTCTCAGGGCGGCGCGATACCTGGTCAGATCGGGCAGCTCCCAGGAGAAGGCGTTGGGTAGGCTCTGGAGGTAGCCCGGGGCGTTCGGAAAGTCGAGTTCGTGCTCGTCGGGGGCCCGGTAGGAGTAGGTCCCTTTGAGGGTCTCTCGATAGGGGATAGGACCCACGCGCAGGCGGAACCCGAACCGAGCGGTGGCGTCGAGTTCGGAGACCTGCTCCCGGGCCTGTTGGACGCGCTCTAAGACCTTCTGAGCATCGAGGGGAGGTGCAGCGGCCGAGGCGGGGTGCGCCATCAGCAGGAGGGCTCCGAAGACCGCTAAGAGCAGCGCCTCTAGAGCCGATAGCGGGCCCGCCCGCCTGCGGACGGCGGTCGCTGCCCTCAGCGAGCCGCTTCGTGGAGCGGCTCTAGAATCCATCGGACGTAGGCTGTTCATCGGTTCCCTCGCGTTCTTATCATCTGACCTTCCCTTTTCGCTGGACTCAGCGTACGGAGGTATCAACCGCCGGCGGGGGGCTCGGTTCCGGAGACCGCTTCCGGCGCCGACGCAGAATAGGTCAAAGGCCTGGAGGCTCTCCCTGCAACCACCACTGGAGGGCTCGCTGTACGAGGTCGTCCAACGGGGCGACGACCGCGGTATCGGAGGGGAGATCTCTACGGAGGATCCTACCGTATCGCTTGGTGCACAGACGGGGATCGAGAACGAGGAACAGTCCGCGATCGCTTTCCGAACGTAGGAGTCGGCCGAAGCCTTGCTTTAGCTTCAGGCACGCGTAGGGCAAGCTCAAGTCGTAGAACGGATTGCCGCCGCTGTCTTTCACGCGCTGCCCCCGGGCTTCGAAGAGCGGATCGCTCGGGACCGGAAACGGCAAGCGACTGACGAGTACGCAGGAGAGCCGCTCCCCCGGGATGTCCACCCCTTCCCAGAAGCTGTCCACGCCGACCAGAAGGCGGCGACCCGGCGAGGTGAAGCGCTCCAAGAGAGCGGGAGTGGGGGCCTCTCCTTGACGTAGGACTTCGACGCCGCGTTGGGCTAGACCAGACACCAACACGCGGTGGAACTCTTGAACCCTTCGATGGGAGGTCGTCAGGAGAAGGGTTCGACCCTCTAGGCCCCCGATCAGTTCGCACAAGGGCGCGTATAACTGCTCTACATAGCTCGGGCTGTTGGGCTCCGGGCCGCCGCTGGCGAAGCCGACGAAGGCCTGCTCGGAGACCTCGAGGGGCGAGGCCAGCAGATGGCTGTCCAGGCGGTCTCGGCTTAGACCCAAGCGCTCATGGATGAAATCGAAGCGACCGTTGAACGCTAGGCTCGCAGAGGTAAGGCAGGCCGTCGAGAGAGGCGAGAAGAGCTCGCGCTCCAAGATGGGTCCGCTCTGCACCGGGCGTGCGACCGGTTCGCCGTGGGGCAGGTCCAGACCGAAGACCCAGTCCGGGTCGGAGCATTCGAGCAGAAACTCCAAGTCGCTTCGCATCCGCTCGAGGTTGGAGAGCTTGCCTCGCAGTTCTGTTTGCCGCAGTTCGAAGTCTAGCATCCCGAGCAGCGCATCGCAGCTCTGATAGGCGGTGATGCAGCCCGTCAGAGCCTCCAAGAGGTCTTGACAGGCGCAGAGCGCTCCGGTGGAGCTCGGGTCGTAGAGGCGCTCCATTGGGATGCTCCGGGCGCCTTCGGTGGAGTACGTCTGTCCGAGATGCTCGAGGTGAGCGAACAGCTCATCGGCGGCCGCCCGGCAGTGGTATAAAGCGTAGCGCGCGGCGTCGATCCGAGCCGCTAGTTCCTCTCCTTCAGGGGTCGGGGCCTGACTGAGGAGTTCGAAACGAAGAAGGTCGAACCAAGTGGGCTCGGGGCTCGGCGGCGCTCCCAGCTGATAGAGGGTCGTTCGCCGTTCCAAGCGGACCGCCAAGTGCTCGGTGGCCACCTCCTCTAAGCGGTGGGCTTCGTCGACGACGAGGATCGAGGAGGCGGGCAGCAGCGAGGCGCCGGTACGCTTCAGGCGGAGGTCGTGCAGCAAGAGCGCGTGATTGGTGATCACGAGGTCCGACCCTTCGAGGTCTCGCCGATCGCGGAACAGTCCGCAGTTTTTAAAGTGAGGGCAGAGCCGCTTCGGGCAGTCCCAAGGGTCGGCTTCGACCTGGCGCCACTGCGGTTCGGACAGGTCTGTGTTCTGCTTTGTCAGCACCGTTCGGGTATCGTTGGCTCGTTCGACCAACGCATCGAGCTTTTCGCTTGGAGCGGAGAGCCCCCCGAGTGCGCTTCGCTCCAAGCGAGCCAGGCACAGGTAGTTGCTCCACCCCCGGGCTAGTACGACCTTTTTAGGCTGATCGCACAGCTGGAGTATGGTCGGGATCTCTTTGGTTAGAATCTGGGTCTGGAGCTGGACGGTCTTGGTGGAGACGATCGCGGGTCGGCCCTCGTCGTTTCGGAGCAGCAGGGGAACCAGGTAAGCTAGAGACTTACCGGTCCCGGTTGGAGCCTCTATCAGCAGATGACGCTCGGACTCCAGCGCAAGGCACAGACGCCTGGCCATCTCGAGCTGGCTCGGCCTCGCAGCGAGCT